>NZ_AKJX01000285.1 GCF_000276605.1 Acidovorax sp. CF316
CCCCCCCCCAGCCACTGGCAGCGCCTGCCGGCTTGGCAGCCCCCGCCTTCGAGCCCCTGCGTGCCCTGAGCGCCAGCCTGCTGCAGCTGGCTGCCCTGGCGCGCACGGCGCCGCCGGAGGGCCTGCTGCTGCAGGCGCTGGAGACGATGCGCAGCATGCTGGTGGACTTCGACACCGCCTGGTGGGGCGAAGTGTCGGCCGGGCATGCCGATGCGCCGCCGCGCAACTGGCTGCACGGCAGCATCGGCCTGGCCAAGGGCTTTGCCACGGAGTGGAATGCGCTGGCCATGGCCGATGTGTTCGCCCAGCAGTCCATGGACCGCCTGGGCGTGGTGCTGCGCGAGAGCGCCGACGACCTGCCCCCACAGGGCGTGGACATACCGCCGGACATCGACGCCTTCTGCCGGCGCCACGGCCTGTACCACTGCATGGCGGTCACGGTGGCCATGCCGCGCAGCGGGCTGATGTTCTTCGTGAGCATGTACCGCGGCCCGGGCCGGCCGAACTTCACGGACCAGGAGGCGGCGCTGTTCGGCGAGTTCGTGCCGCACCTGCTGGGCCACTGGCAGCACCGGCTGGAGCAGTTGCAGACGGCGCCCGCAGGCAACGGCCCGTGGGACAGCTATGCGCTGGCCGATGGCGCGGGTCAATTGCTCTTCGTGGGCCTGCGCGTGGGGCTGGCGCTGCAGGCAGCGTACCCGGACTGGTCGGGCACCGCCCTGCCCCCGGCACTGCTGGCGGCCCTGCCGGCCACGTTGCCGGGCAGCCTGGCGCTGGGCCGCGCCTGCCGGCTGCGGCTGGAGGCCTGTGGGCCGCTGCTGGCAATCAGCATCCCGTCGCCCCACGCCGGCAAGCCGCCGCTGGCCCCGCGCGAGCTGAGCGCCGCCACGCTGTACGCGCATGGCCATTCGTACAAGGGCATTGCCGCCACGCTGGGCCTGACACCGGCCACGGTGCGCACCTACCTGCGCAGCGCCTACGCGCAGCTGGGGGTGCGCAACAAGGTGGAACTCGTCGCCGCGCTGCGCCGGCAGTGACAAAGTGGCTACGCCGAGCAACCTGCACCTTGCTTGCAACTGTCGCTGCCGAGGCCAGTGCCCCCGTGCAAGGGCCGCCCCGCCGCACCGGGGGCGTCCCCCTTCAAGGGGGAAGGCGCGAAGCGACTCAGGGGGTGACTGGTACTTTCCCTGTCCCTCTGCATTTGCAGAGGCGTCAAAACACCCACCCGTCCCTATCGTTGCGCCCGGAGCCCCAAGGCTTCGGAAGAACCAAGCAACAACAGGAGACGCATTCCATGCTTTCAACCCCACCGACCGCCGGCACGGCCAGCGGCCACCCTGCGCTGCTCGCCGCCACCCTGGCCGCGCTGGCCCTCACCGCCTGCGGCGGCAGCGACAGCGGTGCCCCCGCTGCCAGCCAGCCGCTGGCCCAGGCCTGCCCGGCCTACCGCACGGCCACCCTGCCCCACGGCGCCAGCATCACCCGCACGGAGCTGCGCGCGGCCGAGGGCCTGCTGCCCGAGGTGTGCATCGTGCGCGGAGAGATCGTCTCATCGCCCCAGTCCACCATCCACTGGGCGGTGGAGCTGCCCGCAGGCGCGGTGTGGAACGGCAAGACCCTGACGGTGGGCGGCGGCGCGTTCGACGGCTTCATCCCCACCGATGACCCGTGGTACCAGCACATCATCGGCGCGTCGGCCCACAGCTACGTGAAGATGAGCTCCGACTCGGGCCACCTGGCGCCCGGCTTTGCCTGGGGCGCGAGCGACGTGGCGCTGCGCAACCATGCCTTCGATGCCAACCATTTCGTGCTGGAGGTGGGCACTGCCATTGCCGCCGACTTCTATGGCAAGCGCCCTGCGCGCCGCTACCACATCGGCCACTCCAACGGCGGGCGCTCGGCCCTGGCCGCCACGCAGAACTACCCCAAGGACTACGACGGCGTGGTGGCCATGGAGCCCGCCATCAGCCAGCAGGCGCACCAGACCAACCTGGGGCCCACGCTGCTGCGCCACGTCTTCTCCCGGCCCGAGAACTGGCTGAGCCCCGCCAAGATCGCGCTGTACGCCAAAGCCGAGACCGCGGCCTGCGACGCGCTGGACGGCCTGGCGGACGGGATCATCGGCAACGTGGCCGCCTGCAACTACCTGCCCACCGAGCTGCTGTGCAAGGGCGCGGACAGCGACAGCTGCCTGACCGCCGGGCAGATCGAATCGGTGCGCCTGATCTACGCGAACAAGGACGTGCCGGTGACCCTTTCGCAGGGCGCGCGCGGCTACCCGGGCTATGGGCGCGGCGGCGCGGCCACCTCGGACTGGGAGGCCTATGTGTTCGGCCCCAGCTTTGCGGCACGCGACTCGTTCAACTACATGGCTGCGCTGGCCGCGGCACGGCTGGTGGAGGGCAACCCTGCGGCCGACCTGCTCCAGCACGACCCCACCCGCTACCAGGCCCCGTACCTGCGCCTGGCGAACCTGATCGATGCGACCAACCCCGATATCTCGGCCTTTGCCGACAACGGCGGCAAGCTGCTGATCTGGTACGGCATGGGAGACGCCTGCGTGTCGGTGTACCGCACGGCCGAGTACCTGGACAGCGTGCGCCAGCGCCTGGGCGCCGGCAAGGTGCAGGGCTTTGCGCGCATGCTGACCTCGCCCTCCATCGGCCACAACCTCGACGGCCCGGGCACCGACCCGGTGAGCATCGACCTGCTGGCCGCCATGGACGCCTGGGTGGAACGCGGCAGCGCGCCCGACAGGCTGGTGGCCACCCGCTACGAGCCCGCCGACCCGCGCGCCGGCAAGCAGACCCCGGTACTACAGCGCCCGGTGTGCGAGTACCCGAAGTTCCCACGCTATGACGGCAAGGGCGACCCGGCCAAGGCGGGGAGCTTCAGCTGCTCCGCCGTGTGATACCGGCTGCGGCGCCGGGCTGCGGTCAGTAACTCGCGCGCAGCGTCACGCTGGCATTGCGCGGCTCACCGAAGAAGTTGCTGCGGCCCGTGGTGTACACGCGCTGCCAGTAGACCTTGTCGGTGAGGTTGTTGAGGTTGAGCGCCACCGTCCAGCGCGGGTCGATGCGGTAGCTGATGGCGGCATTGACAATGCCGAATCCGGGGCGGTGGGTGTTGGTGGTGGCGTTGCCGCCGCTGGCGCTGCTGTAGGCGTTGACGCCTGCACCGACACTCAGCCCATCGAGCAGGCCGTCGTTGAAGCGGTACTGCGACCACAGCTTGACGCTGTGGTGCGGCGTGAGTGCGTTGAGCGGCAGGCCGCCGCTCGATGCATCGCGCACGTAGCGGTTCTCGTTGTAGGCATAGCCGGCGTACAGGTTCCACTGCTTGGTGAGTCGGCCCGAGACTTCGAGCTCCACGCCCTTGCTCTCCACCTCGCCCTGGGCGATGGAGAAGCCGGTGTTGACCGGATCGGCCTGGGCGCGGTTGACCTCGCGGATGCGGTACACGGCGGCGTTGGTGGTCAGCGCCCGGTCGAAGAACTCGCCCTTCACGCCGACTTCGAGCTGCTTGCCCACGATGGGGTCGATCACGCCGCCGCCAAAGGCCAGCTGCGTCTGCGGCGTGAAGGCGTCGCTGTAGCTCACATAGCCCGAGACCTGCGGGGTGAACGCATAGGTCAGCCCGGCGTAGGGGCTGAGCTTGTGGTCCACCTGGTTGGTGGTCCAGGCGCCGGTGGTGGGCAGCAGGTTGCGGCTTTGCGTGTCGTA
Organism: Acidovorax sp. CF316; assembly: GCF_000276605.1. Taxonomy (GTDB): domain Bacteria; phylum Pseudomonadota; class Gammaproteobacteria; order Burkholderiales; family Burkholderiaceae_C; genus Acidovorax. The sequence goes on from NZ_AKJX01000285.1 coordinate 3,723, forward strand.
CCAGCTCACGCGGGCGCCCAGCACCACGGTCAGCGGGTCGGTGATGCGCAGGCGCGTCTGGCCATACAGGCCGTACTGCGAGGTTTCGGACTGCGAGCGCGCCGTGGCCGGGCGGTCAGGGTACGGCACGGCGGAATGGTCGGGCGCGTACACATCCTGCACGTAGTAGTTGGCATAGCGGCCCGAGGTGGTGGCGCTGGTGTTGCGGCGCCAGTCGGCGCCGACCACCACGTCGTGCTTGCGGCCCAGGGCGTTGAAGCTGCCGGTGAGGTTGGCGTCCAGCACGTTCTGCTCGATGCGCGTCTGGTTGAACCACAGCATCAGGCTGGTGCGGCCGTTGGTGGGCGTGACCTGGCCGCTGGGCAGGTACAGGTAGTTGGTGGCCTGGTCGTTGCGGTAGCCGCTCCAGTGCAGGCGGGCGTGCCAGTCGTCGTTGAAGCGGTGCGTGAGTTCGGCGTAGACATACTTCTCGTCCTGCTCGGAGCGGTTCCAGTCCGCGCCCAGCCAGGTGGAGCGCGGCACATCGAGCAGCGCGCCGGTGGTGTACGAAGGCAGGCCGCCGGTAAGCCAGCCATCGACCTTTTGCGCATGCGCGCCGACCAGCAGGCTGGTGGTGGGCGCGAGCTTGAAGTCGAGCGAGCCGGCAATCGCATAACGGTCGCGCTGGGCGCCACTCTGGTAGGTGCCGCCCTCCTGCTTGGCGGCCGACAGGCGGCCCAGGATGGTGCCCGACTGGTTGAGCGGGCCGGTCACGTCCACCTCGACCCGCTTGGTGGACCACGAGCCCAGTTGCACTGCACCCCGCGCCTGGAAGGCATCCTGCGGGCGCTTGCGCACCAGGTTCACGGCGCCGCCCGAGCTGGAGACGCCGCTGAACAGCGCCGAGGGGCCGCGCAGCAGCTCCACGCGGTCGAACAGAACGGCATCCCACGCGGCGGCGGTGCCCGGTGCGGGCACACCGTCGATCATGTAGTTGTTGATGGCGAAGCCGCGCGACGAGTACGAGGCCGATTCGCTGTCGAAGCGTTCGGACACGTAGCCCACGGTCTGCTCCAGCACCTCTTCGACGTTGCGCATGTTCTGGTCTTCCATGCGCTGCTGGGTGACCACGCTGATGGACTGGGGGATCTCCTTGAGTTCGGCCGCGGCCTTGCCCACCGTGGCCTGGGTGCTGTTGTAGCGCTCGGTGCCTTCGGTGCTGGTGCGGTCCTGCTGGGCACGCACGGTGACCGGGGGCAGGTTGGTGGTGGTGGCGTTGCCGGCGCCGGCGGCGGGTTCTGCTGGTGTTTGCGCGCGGGCAGCGCTGGCGGCGACAAGGGCCATCACGGCCAGCGCCACGGGCGCGAGGGACAAGGGAGATCGGGACATCATCGAAGGCCTGTGGGCGAAGGAAGGTGGAGGAATGCATGCCCCCATCACCGCGCCGACACTGCGCGCATGGATGCGCGGAGCGCGCGCAGCCCAGCCGCTGCACGCAATGGCAGCAAGCGCGGGGTCGGTCATGGGGGAGCGGGATTGGCTGGCTGGCGCGCAGGCGGCTCGCAGAGGCTGCGGGCCACCGGACGACCGCGAAGGGCCGCCGGGCACTGGCTGACAACGCGGGTACGGCAGCACCGTAACGCGAATCAGTTTTATTTTAGAACGATTTCAGGCGCATGCCGACAACCCCGGGAGGCAAACGGGCATAAGCGCCACGACCGCCTCGCCCCGACCCCAGGCGTTGCGCCCGCCTGCTTGCAGGCGTTGCACGATCAGCGGGCGCGCACCAGCCACTGCACACCCCCGCGGCCACGGCTTGTGCCGAATGTGTGCATTGCTTCACGACTGGCGGCACGAATGCGCAAACCAGGGCCGATGGGCCAGGGAACGCCAACACAATCGCACCTGCCTAGCGCTTCACACCTCCAACCGGGCTCCATTTCTTGAACAAATCCCCTGCACTCAAAGTCCTTCTCGTGGTCCTGATCGCCACGGCCGTGGTCACGCTGTATGTCGGCAAACGCTGGTACGACTATGTCAGCAAGGCCAAGTCGCCTTATGAAGAAATCGGCATCGCGCTCAACTCCAGGGCACCGGGGCCGCTCAACCGCTGGGGCTGCGCACAGTTGCAGGAGCGGTTTGCCAAGTCCATTCCCCCGTACGGTTGCGCTGCTGGCGATGGCCGGCAGTGGAAGTGACGCGAGCGGCAGGCAGCGCCCGCTCTGCAGCCGAAAAATCCCCTCTCCATCCCTTGAAAAGAGTCACCGTGTTCACCAAAATTCTGGCAGCCTCGGCTGTCCTGGCAGCCTTCACCCTGGGTGCCGCAGGCAGCGCCCACGCCCAAAGCTACAAGCTCAACATGCCGCTGCCCGAGGACAGCGACACCGTTCTGCGGGACATCACCGTCACGCCCAAGGGCACGACTGTGACCATCGTGGTGGGCAACACCAGCGACGGGATCGCGGAGGCCTGCATCCAGCCCAACCACCGCCCCGAGGCGTTCACGCTCAAGGACCTGGACAGCGGGCTGGTGCTCAAGCAGCTGAGCGTGTCGGGCATCAGGTCGTGCACGAAGGGGATGGAGACCATCCGGCCCGGCAAGCGCAAGATCGTGAAGGTGCAGTTCGAGCCCCTGCCGGCCACCACGCGCCGCCTGCAGGTGGCCGAGAACAACTGCAAGCAGAAGGAAGACGACGACATGGTGTACTACTGCTTTGCCGAAGTCGTCCTGAAAAGCCCGAAGTAATTCGCGGTTGCCTGCCGCCTGCGCATTGCCAGCCGACACGGGTGGCCGGGCGCCCGGTATCGGGGGCTGCCGCCACGGCAGGCCACCCATTTGTCGCCGCATCCGTGCCAAATGTCACACACCGGCGCCGCCGTTCCAAGTGTTACTTCCTGGCGCAGCCGCAGAGCCCACGCGTCCAGATAATCCGCTGCCATGGAGAGAGGAAAGGGGCGCGCTGCCAGCGCGCCCCCGGGCTCCATGCCGGACCGGAAAAACACACACAACCATTCGCGTGCCTCTATGAACATCCCTTCTGCCCTGCGCCTGGGCCTGGCCAAGTACCTGGCCTATTCGCTGCTTGCGCTGCTCTTGATCCCACTGGCCGCCTACCTGTTCACGGGGTATGCCCAACGCGACGAGGACGCCCAGTTCATCGCGCGCATCAGCCAGCGCATCGATGCCGAAAAGGGCATGCCTGCAGCCGAAAAGCAGGCGCAAAAGGACTTCTACCGCGCCAACCCGCCCTCCACCATCTGCACCAACCAGGACCCCGAGGTGGCGGACTACCGCGAGGCCCTGTGCGAGACCTACGGCGAGCTGTGGCAGTTCAACCTGGTGCGCCAGGTGTCGCTGTGGAGCATGGTGGCCGGGGTCGCGCTGCTGGCGGCGGTGCTGGGCCTGGGTGCACTGGCTTTCGTCAACCGCCGGCTGCAGTACACCAGCTTCGTCACCGGCTGGCACCTGACCACCTGGGCCAGCGCCAGCTCGCTGATCGTGCAGGGCGCCCTCGCGGTGTGGCTGTCGTTCTGGGTGACGGCGTTCTTCATGCACAAGTACTGGCCCAAGCTCATCATCCTGGTGGGGATCCTGGTCGCGTGCGGGGTCTTCATGGCGGTGGTGGGCATCTTCAAGCGGGTGCAACTGAACAACGGCGTCGATGGCGAGTTGCTCACCGAGGCGGATGCGCCCCTGCTGTGGGCACGCATCCGCCACATGGCCGAGCGTTTGAAGACCGAGCCGCCGCGCAACATCGTGGCCGGCATCGACGCCAACTTCTTCGTGACCGAGGCGCCGCTCACCGTGGGCAACCAGCGGCTCACCGGGCGCACCCTGTTCGTGAGCATCCCCCTGCTGCGCCTGCTCGACCAGGCAGAAGCCGATGCCGTGCTGGGCCATGAGCTGGCGCATTTGCGCGGCGGCGACACCCAGAGCAGCGCGCTGCTGGGCCCCAAGATCCACCAGTACGACCACTACCGCCACGCCATGCGCGAGGGCGGCCTGACGGCCGTTTTCCTGCCGCTGATCGACCTGTACCGCACCATCTTCGAGGTGGCACTGGCGCGCGAAAGCCGCGCACGCGAGTTTGAGGCCGACCGCACGGCCGCCAAGTTGGTCTCGCCCGATGCGATTGCACAATCACTGGTGAAGATCGCCGCCTATGCGCAGTACCGCTCCAAAATCGAGAGCGAACTCTTCGGCCAGAACCGCAAGCACGATGCCGCCGCGCTGGGCATTGCCAGCTATGTGGCCCAAGGGCTACCACCCTATGCCGCATCGGCCGATTTCCTATCGGAGATGAAGACGGCCAACGTGCCCCACCCCTTCGACTCGCACCCTGCCATGCCCGAGCGCATGCGCTCCGTGGGCGTGGCCCTGGCCGAGAGCGACTACGGCGCCATCGTCGTGCGCGTGCCGGCCGCCACCTGGGCGCAGCAGATCCTCACGGCCGATGCCATCGAGCAGCGCATGTGGGGCGCTTACGAGCAGGCCTTTGCGGCAGAGCACGAGCGCAGCCTGGCCTACCGCTACGAGCCCGCCAACGACGAAGAGCGTGCGCTGGTGCTGCAGTACTTTCCGCCGGTGCAGTACGCCTTGAAGGGCAGCGACACGGTGACCGTCAGCATCGAGGGCATCACCACCTCGGCCGACGGCATGACGGTGGCCTGGGACGCCATCAAGGCGCTGGAATTCAAGGAGAGCACCTGGGGCAATGCCCTGATCGTCACCCACCCCGAGAAAAATGCCCTGGGCCTCGGCGCCAAGACCAGCAAGATCAAGCTCGGTGGCCTGAAGAAGGAAAAGGACGCCTTCAACGCCACCGTGGGCCACTACTGGCAGCGCCACCAGATCATGCGGGCGCGCCAGCAGGAGGCCTGAGCGCCAGCAGAAGAAGGCGCGCGCCCGGCATTCAGCAGGCCTCCGACGCGCGCCGCGCGCGCCTGCGCCCCCACCAGATCACCACCCCCGTCACGCTGAGCACCGCCACGGCCAGGCCCAGCACGGTGACCAGGATGCGCCCGGACAGGCCCGCGATGCGGCCCGAGTGCAGCGGGAACTGCAGGCGCATGAACAGATCACCGGCCGTGCCCTCACCCGGCACGCGCTGGCCGGCCAGGGCGCCGGTGGCACCGTCGAAGTACAGGCGCGGCGGGCCCAGGCCGGGGCGGCTGGTGCCGGGCACATAGAAGTCCACGCCGTACAGATCGAAGGCCGGCCGGTAGGTGAGAAAGCCCGGCGGGTCGGGCCAGCCGCGGCGCAGGCCTTCGGCCCGGGCCCGCTCGACGATCTCGGCCCGGTCCACCTGCGGCGGCATCTGCTGCGCAGGCGAGCGGCGCGGGCGCTCGTCGAAAGGGCTCGCGCTGGTGCGCGAGAAGACGTTGACCACGGGCTCCATCACTTCGTCATGCAGGTTCATCGCCACCGAGGTGACGGCCAGGATGAGCATGAGCGCCCAGGTCCACACGCCGCCGGAGCGGTGCAGGTCGAAGTTGACGGTGCGCGCGCCGCGCGACCAGCGGAAGGCGAAGGATTTGCGCCACGCCCGCCAGCGCGGAAACGCCAGCCACAGCGCGATGAAGCAGTCCACCACCCAGAGCATGGCCACCGCGCCCAGGAACCACACGGCCCAGTCCACCCCCCAGGCGCGTGGCAGGAACAGGGTGTGGTGCAGCTTGTACAAGAAGGGCACGATGTCCTGGCGCGCCAGCGATGCCTGGCCCCAGGTGCGCGTGCCCTGCACCTGGGCCGTGGCGGGGTGCACGGCCATCTGGTCGAAGCCGAGCACGTGCGGCCGGCCGGTGGTGGCATCCATGCGCGGCGCCACCATCATCACCAGGGTCTGGCCCGGTGCCGCCGCCAGGGGCATGAAGCTGACCTGCAGCGTGGGGTGCGCGGCCTCCACGCGGCGTGCCACTTCGGTGGCGGGCAGCAGCGGCGCAACGGACGGCGCAGCGAAGTGGAAGCCCGGGTTGAGCCAGCGGTCGAGCTCGTGCTCCCACGCGATGGCGGAGCCCGTGAGCCCGGCCACGGCGAGGAACACGGCCATGAACAGGCCGGCCCAGCGGTGCAGGAGTACCAGCAGTTTGCGCATACCCGGCTTACCCGCACACACCCATGGTGCAGCAGTACTTCACGGTGAAGGCTGCCCCCTCTTTGCCAACGTCAGAACCGGTAGGCAGCTGCAATCTTCACTTCGCGCCCGAAGCCCAGCGCGCAGAACTCCGCGCCGCCGCGGAAGGTGTTGCACTGGGTGCGGTAGCGCTTGTCGCCGAGGTTGGTCACGTTGAGCGACAGGCGCCAGGCACCCACGTCGTAGGCGGCCATGGCGTCGAACAGGGTGTAGCCGTCGTTGGTGGGGATGGGGCCGGTGGCGACGCGCAGCTCGCCCACCGTGGCGCTGATGTGGCGCGCGCCCAGGCCCAGCTCCAGCGGGCCGCGCTGGTACTTGCCCCAGAGCGATGCCACGTGCTCGGGCGTGGCGCCCGGGCGCTCGCCGACTTCGAGCGCATTGTTGCTGCGCGTGACCTTGGCGTTGAGGTAGGTGTAGGCGCCGATGACCGAGAAGCCCCCGCCCACCTCGCCCGAGCCCTGCAGCTCCAGCCCGCGGCTGCGCACCTCGCCGGTCTGCACGTCGAATCGCGGGTTGATGGTGGACGGCGTGCGCACGTTGCGCTTGCGCAGGTCGAACACGGCGGCGCTCAGCGTGTAGCCGGCGCCTTGCGGGGCGTAGCGCAGGCCCACCTCGGCCTGGCGCGCGGTCTCGGGCTCGTAGGGCGTGCCGTTGGCGTCAACGGCGGTCACGGTGGTCAGCGGCGGCTGGAAGGCGGTGTTGAAGCTCACGTACGGTGCAAGGCCATTGGGCGCCAGGTAGATGGCGCCCGCGCGGCCGGTGAAGGCGTTGTCGCGCCGGTCCACGTGGGTGGTGGTGAAGGCGGTGTTGTTGGCCAGGCGCGCATCGTATTGCGTGTCGATGCGGGCCGTGTCGTAGCGGCCGCCCAGGCTGAACACCCAGCGTTCGCCCAGCTTGATCTGGTCCTGCAGGTACAGGCCCACCTGGGTGTTGCGCGCCAGGGCGCGGTCGCTCAGGTAGTTGTTGCCCCAGTCGGGCTGCACGTACACGGGGTTGACCAGGTCGATGGGCGCCACCGCGCCGTTGAGCGAGTGGATGCGCCAGTCGAGCTTGGAGTGGTAGTAGTCGAGCCCGGCCAGCAGCTGGTGCGAGACCTCGCCGCTTTTCAGGCGCGCCTCCAGGTGGGTGTCGATCACCAGGGTCTTCTCGGCGTCGGGCCGCACCATGGCCAGGCGGGCCATGCTGCGCTGGTCGGCCATGAGGCCGCGGTTGCGCATCTCCAGCCGGTGGTTGCTGCCGTCGAGGTAGCGCAGATTGTGGCGCACGGTCAGGCTGTCGCTGAAGGAGTGCTCGAGCAGGTAGCCGAGCGACCAGGCCTCCTTGTGGTGGCCCGAGCCCGGGCCGTTGACGTTGATGCGCTCGCTGGCCGGGCCGGCGGGCGTGTTGCGGTAGTAGGGAATGATGTAGCCCGTGTCGTCCTGCTGGTGGTGCGCCAGCAAGGTGAGCGTGGTGCGGTCGCCCTGCAGGGTGATGGCCGGGGCCACGTAGGTGCGGTCGTTGCGCAGGTCATCCCATTGCGTGCCGGCCTCGCGCTTGAGCACGGTGAGGCGGCCGAGCACGGTGCCCTGCGCGTTGAGCGCGCCACCGATGTCGGCCGTGGCCTGGCGCCGGTCGTGGCTGCCCAGCTCCAGCCCCACCTCGCGCTGCATGCCGGCGCGCGGGCGCTTGGTCACCGCGTTGATCAGGCCGCCGGGTGCCGACTGGCCGTAGAGCACCGAGGCCGGGCCATGCACCACCTCCAGCCGCTCCAGGCCATAGGGCTCCAGGTTGGTCATGAAGCCGTTGTGGATGAGGCGCATGCCATCGCGGTACAGGCCGGTGCCGGTGAGGTAGAAGCCGCGGATGGAGACGTCGTCGTCGGTGATGCCGTAGTCCGCCGGGCGCACGCCCGCGCTGTAGCGCACGGCCTCGGCCACGCTCGATATGGCCTGGTCGCGGATCTGCGCGGCGCCGATGGTGGAGACCTGCTGCGGGGTTTCGAGCACGGGCACGTCCATCTTGGTGGCGCCCGCGCCGCGCGTGGCGCGGTAGCCCTCCACCGGGCCCCAGGCAGCCTCGCGCTCGGCCGCCACGCGCACGGTGGGCAGCTGGGTGTCTGTGGACGAGGTGCGGCCCGCCGCTGCGGGCGCAGGCGCTGGCGCGCCGCGGCGCAGCGTGTAGCCGCCCCCGTTGCGCGGCACGGCTTCGAGGCCGCTGCCCACGAGCAGGCGCACAAAGCCTTCGTCCACCGCCGCCACGCTGCCCTGCAGGCCGGGGCTGCGCAGGCCTTCGGTGAGCGCGGGTTCGAACGACAGGGTGACGCCGGCGGCACCGGCATAGCGCGAGAGCGTGGGGCCCAGCGGGCCGGCGGGGATGTCGTAGCTGCGCGTGGAGGCCTGCGCCGCCGTGCCGCCGGAAGCGCTGGTTTGCGCCCAGGCGGCGGGCGATGCCGCCGCCGCGATGGCGATGCCCACGCACAGCGCATGCGCGGCGCGGGCCAGCGGCGTGGCGCGGGTGGTCAGCAGCGGGGCATCTTGGCGCAGCAGCGGGGTGCGGCTGCTCGGCAGGTGGTCAGCATCAACGGGCGCCATGCGCGTCCTCCTCGGGTTCGTTCGGGTTGGGTTGGAGTGGCGGGCGCTGGCTTGATCGATTGATGACCAGCGCCTTCCAAACCATGCCGAACGGTTCCCGAAAAAGGGACACGCTTTTGAAAACTATTTTTGGGGGGGTGCGCATGCACCCGCCCTGCCCTGCCCTACTCCGCTTGCTCAAGCCATGGCCATCGCGGGTTCCTGGCGCTGGGGTGCTGGCGCCAGTTGCTCGTCCACCCAGCAGCCGTACTCGGCCGATGCCTGCACTGGCTGCACCACGAGCTGGGGCAGTGTGTAGGGGTGCTGTTTGCGCAGCAGCGCCATCAGCGCGGGCATGGCGCTGGCGGCGGTCTTGCAGGCCACGCGCAGCTCGCGGCATTCCTCGAGCGCGCCTTCCCAGTGGAAGTAGGCGGTGATGGGCTCCACCTGCACGCAGGCAGCCAGCCGCGCATGCAGCACCGAGTGGGCAAGGCGCTTGGCCTCGGCCTCGGTGGCGACCGTGGTGGTGACCATGAGGATTTCGCGGGGGGCGGCTGTGGCTGCGGTTGCAGTTGCGGTTGCCGCAGCCGTGGCCTCTGCGCAGGCGATGCTCGTTGTCGTCGTCATCAACATGCTTGTCTCCCGGGGGGCGCTGTGATGGAGCTGGGTCGGGGAGTCTGCCACAGGTAGGGGTTGGGGTCTAGTGCTCCTGGCCCTGGTCTATTTTGGCGCTGGCTCTGGGGCGATGGTTGATTTGTGCTTTGGTTGAGGGCGGGGGCCGGGATATGCGCCCGGCGGCGCAGTAACTTTCTCTTGCGTCGCCAA
>NZ_AKJX01000286.1 GCF_000276605.1 Acidovorax sp. CF316
CGGCAGGCGTCGAGCACCGCGTCCTCCACGGCACCGCCCTCCTTGAGCATCTCGTACCCTTCGGCGGGATGGCTCTGGACCACGGCGAACTCGGCGTCCGTGAGCTTGCCCGGCTTGTTGAGCACGGCCAGCGGGATGGCCGCCTTGCCCAGGTCGTGCAGCAGCCCGGCCATGCCGGCGCTGCGCGTGTGCTCCTCGTTGAGGTTGATCTGCTTGGCCAGTGCCACCATGAGGGCACACACCGCCACCGAGTGCATGTAGGTGTAGTCGTCGGCCGTCTTCAGGCGCGCCAGGCTGATCAGCGCACCCGGGTTGCGCGTGACGGAGTCGGAAATCTCCTCCACCAGGCTGCGGGCGTTGTCCGGATTCACGGCCTTGCCCATGCGTGCCTCCCGGAACATGGAGACCATGGCCTGCTTGGCTTCGCCGCAGATCGAGGCGGCGGCCAGCAGCTCGTTGTGCATGCTGGCGGGGGCCTTGCCGCGTGCCTGGCGCCGGACGGGGGCTGGCGGCGGGGGAGGGTCCACCACCAGGGGCGGCAGGTTCTCCAGCAGGCTGAAGTCGGTTTCCACCTGGATGTCCGCCTCCTCGCGCGAGACGGAGCGCACGCCGGCCGCCACGTCCAGGCCCTTGGAGATGTCGATCCACACCTCCTCGATGCTGGTGCCCTTGATGCGAGCCAGGTCCTTGGGGTCCTTGAGGACGAACTTGGCGCGCCAGAATGGATGGTCCATCCACGAGCCGCAGAAGTCGTGCAGGTACATGCCCAACGTGAGATGCTGAATACTGATGCGCTTGAGCATGGAAACTGTCCAGATCGCCAGGGCCTGCCAAAACCAGGTAATAAACAGTAACCATGTTAGCCTTTTCGGCCCATGAATCCCTCGTCTTGCTGGATAACCCTTGAATACCACGCCCGCCGCTCCTAGGGCAGCCTCCACCGCCAGTGTTGCGCAAAAGGCACTGCACAAGCTCGGCCTGAAGCGCGACATCGATCTGGCCCTGCATCTGCCCCTGCGCTACGAGGATGAAACCCGCATCACGCCGCTGTCCAGCGCGCGCGATGGCCAGATGGTGCAGATCGAAGCCACCGTGACCGCCTGCGAGGTGCAGTTGCGCCCGCGCCGCCAGCTGCTGGTGCAGGTGGAGGACGCGTCCGGCTCTTGCGAACTGCGTTTCTTCAGCTTCTACCCTTCGCACCAGAAGACGATGTCAGTGGGTGCTCGCTTGCGCATCCGCGGCGAGGTCAAGGGCGGCTTCTGGGGACGACAGATGCTGCACCCGGCCTTTCGCCAGGCCGGCGGCGAGCTGCCCGCCGCGCTGACCCCGGTCTACCCGACCACGGCTGGCCTGCCGCAGGCCTACCTGCGCCGGGCCGTGGTCGGCGCGCTCGGCCGGGTGGACCTGTCGGAAACCCTGCCTGCCGGCACCGAGCCGCCCTACGCCGTCTTCCGGCATGACGGCGGCAGCTACCGCGCCTTCAACCTGCGCGAGGCGCTCGTCTTTTTGCACCACCCCACGCCCGACGTGTCGCTGTCCACCCTGGAGGACCACAGCCACCCGGCCTGGCAGCGCCTGAAGGCCGAGGAACTGCTGGCCCAGCAGCTCTCGCAGCAGCAGTCGCGCCGCGAGCGCGACCAGTTGCGTGCACCGGTGCTGCGCCCGCGCAAGGTGGTGGACGGCGCACTGCCCCTGCACGAGCAACTCATGGCCGTGCTGCCCTTTTCGCTGACCGCCGCCCAGCGGCGGGTCGGGGTGGAGATTGCCAAAGACCTGGCCCACCGCGTGCCCATGCACCGCCTGCTGCAGGGCGACGTGGGTTCGGGCAAGACGGTGGTGGCCGCGCTGGCCGCCACCATCGCCATGGACGCCGGCTGGCAGTGCGCGCTGATGGCTCCGACTGAAATCCTGGCCGAGCAGCACTTCGCCAAGATGATTGGCTGGCTGGAGCCGCTGCTGGCGGCACACGGCCGCCGGGTGGCCTGGCTGGTGGGCGGGCAGAAAAAAAAGGACCGCACGGCCATGCTGGCCCTGGTCGAAAGCGGCGAAGCCGCGCTGGTGGTGGGCACGCATGCCGTGATCCAGGACCAAGTGCGCTTCAAGAACCTGGCGCTGGCCATCATCGACGAGCAGCATCGCTTCGGGGTGGCGCAGCGTCTGTCCCTGCGCCAGAAATTGGCGGCCCAGGGCATGGAGCCGCACATGCTGATGATGAGCGCCACCCCGATTCCACGCACCCTGGCCATGAGCTACTACGCCGACCTCGATGTCTCGGTGATCGACGAACTGCCACCCGGGCGCACGCCCATCGTCACCAAGCTCATTGCCGACAGCCGCAAGGACGAAGTGATCGCCCGCATCGGCTCGCAGGTCGCCAGCGGCCGGCAGGTCTACTGGGTGTGCCCGCTGATCGAGGAGAGCGAGGCGCTGGACCTGAGCAATGCCACTGCCACCCATGCCGACCTCAGCGAGGCCCTGCCCGGCGTCATGGTCGGCCTGCTGCATTCGCGCATGCCGGCCGCCGAGAAGAAGGCCGTGATGGCGCTCTTCTCCAGCGGCCAGATGGGCGTGCTGGTGAGCACCACGGTGATCGAGGTGGGGGTGGACGTGCCCAATGCCTCGCTGATGGTCATCGAGCATGCCGAGCGCTTCGGCCTGTCGCAGCTGCACCAGCTGCGCGGGCGTGTGGGGCGCGGTGCGGCCGCATCGGCCTGCGTGCTGCTGTACGCCACCAACGACAGCGGCCGGGTGGGCGAGACCGCCAAGGAGCGCCTGCGCGCCATGGCCGAGACCAACGATGGCTTCGAGATCGCCCGGCGCGACCTGGAGATCCGCGGGCCGGGCGAATTCCTCGGCGCCCGGCAATCGGGTGACGCACTGCTGCGCTTTGCCGATCTGGCCACCGACACCCATTTGCTCGAGTGGGCGCGCGAACTGGCCCCGGTGATGCTGGACCGCCACGCCGGGCTTGCCGAGCGCCACGTGATGCGCTGGCTGGGTGGAAAATCCGACTATCTGAAAGCCTGACCCCGCCATGACGCAAGCCCCTGCCCCTGCCGCCGCCGAGCCGCTGCCGGCCGTGACCGCGCCCCCTGCGCTCGCCGCTCAATGGGTGCGCGACGATGCCTACCTGGCCGCTGCGGTGCAGCTGGCCTTCATCGATCGCCCCGCCTGGCTGCGCCTGGTTGCGCCGCTGTGGATGGCCGTGGCGATTGCGCTCATCTTTTCGCCCTTCGGGCTGCTGGGCGTTGTCCTGGGGCGCAGCCTGCCTGCCGCGAATGTGCCCACCTTGTTGCTGTGCGCGCTGCTGCTGGTGCTGGCGGGGGCCAACACCTACCATGCCATGCTGAAGGTGAATGCGCGCCGGTACGCGTTCGTGGGTGATACCGCCCGCTGGGAATTCACTGCCCAAGAGGTCTGCTACCTTGTCACCGCGCCCGAAGGCACGCTGCGCCACGAAGCCCGCTCCCGGTGGAGCTGGTTCAGCGCGGTCACGGCCGATCCCACCGGCCTGCGCCTGCACCGCAAGGGCAGCGTCGAAGGCTATTTCATCCCGGCGAGCGCGTGGCAGGGCGATGCAGCACAGGTGCAACAGGCCGTGGCGGCGCACGCGCAGTCCGCCGGCCTGCCCCTGCGGCGCCCGCCCACCGGCGATTGGGCGGGCCTGGCCGGCACCGGGCTGGCACTGGTGCTGCTGCTGGTGACGACCATGACCGTCACGGCCGTGGTGGCGGCCTGGCCGCAGGTGCGCCATGGCTACTGGCTCACCCTGTTCGCATCGGCGGTGGACACCTTCTGGTGGGCAGGGGCCTTGCTGGCCCCACTGGTCCTGGCGCTGCACCTGGGCCTGGCCTGGGTCCTGGGCCGGCGCACGCCCGCACGCGGCCTGCCCGCGCACGCCCCGCACCTGGTGCTGGCGCTGCTGTGGGGCGCTCTGTTGCTCGCCGGCATGGAGGCTTTGCGCCCGCTGATCTTCGACGATGCATTGCTGCAAAGCCGCTTCGCCATCCCCCAGGTGGCGGTGTGCGCAGCGGTGTTCGTGCTGCTGTCGGCCTTTGTCGTGCACCGCTGCGGCACCACGCCCTGGGCGGTTCGGCGCATGGCGCTGCACAATGCGCGTACCATCCGTCTGGAATCTCCATGACCCTCACCGAACTCAAATACATCGTCGCCGTGGCGCGCGAAAAGCACTTCGGCCATGCGGCCGATGCCTGCTATGTGTCGCAGCCCACGCTGTCGGTGGCCATCAAGAAGCTGGAGGAAGAGCTCGATGTGAAGCTTTTCGAGCGCAGCGCCGGCGAGGTCACCGTCACGCCGCTGGGCGAGGAAATCGTGCGCCAGGCGCAAAGCGTGCTGGAGCAGGCCGCTGCCATCAAGGAGATCGCCAAGCGCGGCAAGGACCCGCTGGCCGGCCCGCTGACCCTGGGCGTGATCTACACCATCGGCCCCTACCTGCTGCCCGACCTGGTGCGCCATTCGATTGCGCGCACCCCGCAGATGCCGCTGATGCTGCAGGAGAATTTCACCGTCAAGCTGCTGGAGATGCTGCGCACCGGCGAAATCGACTGCGCCATCCTGGCCGAGCCTTTTCCCGACACCGGCCTGGCCATGGCACCGCTGTACGACGAACCCTTCATGGCGGCGCTGCCCGCCAACCACCCCTTGGGCGCGCAGAAGTCCATCTCCGCGGCCGAACTCAAGAGCGAGACCATGCTGCTGCTGGGTGCGGGCCACTGCTTTCGCGACCATGTGCTGGAGGTGTGCCCCGAGTTCGCGCGCTTTGCCAGCAATGCCGAAGGCATCCGCAAGTCCTTCGAGGGCTCGTCGCTGGAGACCATCAAGCACATGGTGGCCGCCGGCATGGGCGTGACCCTGGTGCCGCGCCTGTCGGTGCCGCGCGATGCGCTGCTCACGGTGTCGCGCCGGCGCAAGAGCGACGAGAGCTACATCCGCTACGTCCCCATCCGCGAAGACGATGGCAGCCCGCCGCCCATGCGCCGCGTGGTGCTGGCCTGGCGGCGCAGCTTCACGCGCTACGAGGCCATCGCGGCGCTGCGCAACGCGATCTACGCCTGCGAGCTGCCGGGGGTCACGCGCCTGTCCTGACAGCCCTTGCCGGACGCCCTGGCGCAAGGGGCCCCGGCAGCGATACACTTTCGCCGCGCGAGGCCCGCCGGCATTCCCGTACACGGGGCCCGGTGCTGCGGAGCTGCGCCACATGCAGCCCGCGCCTGCCCCGCGCTCCCCAATTCCCAAGGAAAGCTACAGAGATGAAGAAGATTTTGATGGCCGCAGGCCTTGCCGTGGGCCTGGCCGCCTGCTCCAGCGTGGCGACCAACGCGCCGCAGGCGACTACGATCAAGAAGGCCCAGATGGACCGCCTGGTGGCTGCCTTGCCGGCCGCTGCCCAGGGCAGCTTTGACGAATTCCTGGCGCAGGCCGCGCGTGAGAACCCCCTGCTGCAGGCCAGCGTGGCCGGCTACAAGGCCAAGGCCCCGTTGGCCGGTGACGACCTGGTCAACATCAGCCGCCTGCTGGGCCTGTACAACCGGCTGCGCAACCAGGCTGCGGTGATCGATGCCACGGCGCGCATGGTGGCCATTCCCACCTTCCGCAGCGACAAGGTGCCACCGCACGAGGACAAGGCCATCATCGCCTTCGGCGCACTGGTCGAAGGCATGGCCAAGGATTTCGGCCTGGAGTACCGCAACGTGGACAACCGCATCTTCGAAGTGAAGCTGCCGGGCACGGGCAAGGAAGAATTCGGCATCCTCACGCATGCCGACGTGGTGCCCGTGGTGGCCGACGAATGGGTGCTGGACGACGGCACGCGCCTGGACCCCTTCAAGCTCACGCGCGTCGGGGGCAACCTGTACGGCCGCGGCTCCATCGACGACAAGGGCTCCATCGCCACCGTGCTGTATGCGATGAAGGCCGTGAAGGAAAGCGGCCTGCCGCTGTCGCGCACCATCCGCCTCATGATCGAGACCACCGAGGAAACCGGGGGTGACGCCATGAAGTACTACCGCACCAAGACCGAGCTGCCCGAGTACAACATCGTGCTCGACAGCAAGTACCCCGCTGTGGTCGCCGAGAAGGGCTCTGGCGCCCTGCGCACCTCGTTCCCGCTGCAGGACGCTCCGGCCGGCTATACGGCCATCACCGCGATGACCGGTGCCGCTTCCACCAATGCCGTGCCGCAGACCGCGACGATGCGCCTGGAGGGCGGTGACCTGGCCGCCGTGGCGGCCAAGCTGAACGCTGCCAAGGCCGCCTTCATCGCCAAGTACACGCCGCAGGGCGGGGCCTTCAAGGTTGACGTGGTGCAGGAAGCTGGCGCGGTGCAGATCAAGGTCACCGGCACCTCGGCCCACGGCTCGCGCCCCGAAGAGGGTGTGAACCCGCTACCCCGCCTGGCGTTGTTCCTGCGCGAGTCCGGCGTGGCGGTGGCGCCCACCGGCTACGCCAATGCCGTGCGCTACATCGCTGAACTGTATGGCACGGACTACCTGGGGCGCACCATCGGCATGGCCTACAGCGATGATTTCATGGGCCCGCTGACCATGTCGCCCAACCTCGTGCGCGAAAAGGACGGCATGGTCGATGTGCTGGTCAACGTGCGCATGCCGCGCGGCATGACGCCCGACGCACTGGTCCATTCCGGCAAGGTCAAGATCAACGATTGGGCCGCCCAGGCCTCCGTCCCCGTGATCATCGACCACCAGCAGGGCAACTGGATGGCGCGCGACCCCAAGGGCGCCTGGCTGTCCACGCTGCTCAATACCTTCGGTGACACCACGGGCCTCGAAGCCAAGCCCGTGCCCACCGCCGGCAGCACCACGGCCAAGCTCATGCCCAACGCCATCAACTTCGGCCCCGCCATGCCGGGCAAGAAGTACACGGCCCACAACGCCAAGGAATTCAAGGAAGTCGTGGACCTCGACGCCGACATGCAGATGTTCACCGAGATGCTGGTGCGCATCGGAAACTTGGACCAGATGCAGTAAAGGGATTGGGGCTTGCGCTAAAGTGAACGTGAGCCGCCGCGCCAGTGCCCGGAGCCATCCGGCGCGCACCGGCGCGGCGCATTCCATCGATTGACTGCCATTCCAACGAAGGAGCCGCCATGGCCAAAGCCGCCAAGTCCACCGCCCCCAGCATCAACATCGGCATCAGCGAAAAAGACCGCGCTGCCATCGCCCAGGGCCTGTCGCGCCTGCTGGCCGACACCTACACGCTGTACCTGACCACGCACAACTTCCACTGGAACGTGACGGGGCCGATGTTCAACACGCTGCACACCATGTTCATGGCGCAGTACACCGAACTGTGGAACGCCGTGGACCCGATCGCCGAGCGCATCCGCTCGCTGGGCCACATCGCTCCCGGCTCGTATGCCGATTTCGGCAAGCTGGCCACCGTGGCCGATGCACCGAGCAAGCCGCCCAAGGCGCTGGACATGGTGCGCGTGCTGGTCGAAGGCCACGAGGCCGTGGCCCGCACGGCGCGCAGCCTGTTCCCCCTGGCCGACAAGGCCAGTGACGAGCCCACGGCCGACCTGCTGACCCAGCGCCTCACGGTGCACGAGCAGACCGCCTGGATGCTGCGCTCGCTGCTCGAGGAGTGAACTGGACGGGGCCGCAAGGCCCCGTTTCTTTTTGTGAGGGAGCCTCCTTTTTGGGGAGGCGTGCCGCACTTGGCATCCCGTCCTACAGGCGATGCCCCTGCTTTCCTGAATGATCCGGGCTGGCATTCCCGTCTCCTCTTTTCGCCACGCTCCGCCTTCCAGAACACGACCATCCCTATGCGAATCCTTTATGTGGAGGACAACCCCGAACTGCGCGAAACCATCGGCATGCTGATGGAGGGAGAGGGGCGCACGATTGTGACCTGTGCCACCGCCGAGGAGGCACTGGAGCTGGAGCGCGATGGCGTTTTCGACCTGCTGGTCACCGACGTGAGCCTGCCCGGGCTGTCGGGCACGGACCTGGCCCGCCAGGTGCTGGCCGTGGACCCCGGGCGCTGGGTGGTGCTGTGCACCGGCTATGACCTGGGTGCGCACCCCTCGGGCTGGGGCCCCCATGTGCGCACGCTGATGAAGCCCTTCGAGCTCGAAGACCTGGAGGCCTTGCTGGTCCAGGTGCACTCCACCCTCGACGATTCACCCTCCGGGCGCTGATCCGGCAGCGCCGGGCCGTCGCTCAACCCGCCGCCGTGGGGTGGCGCGGCAGAACCACGTGGAAGCGGGTGGTGCCGTCTTCGGACTGCACATCGATCCGGCCCCCGTGCGAGCGCACGATCTGCTGCACGATGAACAGCCCCAGCCCCAGGCCCTGGTGGCGCCCCGGTGCCTGGTCACGCCCCCGGAAGGGGCTGAACAACTGCGGCACAAGCGCCGGTGGAATGGTGCCACCGTTGGTCACGGTCAGGGCGAGGGTGTGCGCATCGCTGCCATCGAGCGCCACATGGATCGCCACCGCAGGGTCGCCATGGTGCACCGCGTTGCCGATGAGGTTGATTGCCAGCTGGCACAGCCGTTCTTCGTCTCCCATGCCGGCAAGATTGCCTTGGTCGCTGGTGCTGATCACATGGTTGGGAAAGCCCGTGCGTATCTCCTGCAGCGAGCGCTGCAGCACGGCACGCAGGTCCACGGGGGCCATGCGCATCGCCAGCCCGCCGCCCTGGCGGATGCGCGTCACGTCCAGCAGGTCCTCGATCATGCGCCCCATGCGCTGGCTGCTGCTGAGCACGCGGCCGGCCAAAGCCTGCGCCTTGTCGGGCGCCAGGGGCTGGCGTTGCAGGGCCGTGGCCGCCGCACCGATGGACATCAGCGGCGTGCGCAGGTCGTGGCTGAGCACCGCCATGAACATCTCGTTGATGCGCAACGCCTCGGTGCGCTCGCGCAGTTCGCGGGCCAGGGTGCGCTTCTGGCGGAACAGCTCGAAGAACACGCCGGCCTTGGAGGTCAGCATCTGCGGATCAATGGGCTTGTACAGAAAATCCACGGCCCCGGTCTCGTAGCCGCGGAACTGCCAGTTCTGGTCGCGTGAGCCGGCGGTCATGAAGATCAGCGGGATGTGGCGGGTGCGTTCGCTGCCGCGGATCAGCTCGGCCAGCTCGAAGCCGTTCATCTCGGGCATCTGCACGTCCAGCAGGGCCAGGGCCACGTCGCCGTGGGAGAGCAGCAGCTCCAGCGCCTCGGGGCCTGACTGGGCCTTGAGCACCTCGATGCTGTCGCTGTGCAGCAGGGCCTCCACGGCCACGAGGTTTTCTGGCACGTCGTCCACCACCAGGCATTTGATGCGTTCGGTCGGAGCTGGCTGTGCAGGGAAGGTGGTGGGGCTCACAGGATTCTCCGCATTTGCAGTTCGGTCAGCAGGGATGCGATCTCCGAAGGGGGAAGGACGTGGTGCGGTGCCATCAGGTCCAGGGCGGACTGGGGCATGGCGGACATGGCGGCGCTGCCGGGGGATTGCACGATGGAGAGCCCTCCCGCAGCGCCGATGGCGGCCATGCCCCGCGCGCCGTCCTGGTTGGCACCGGACAGGAGCATACCGATCAAACGTTCGCCATAGGTGTCGGCGGCCGATTCGAACAGCACGTCGATGGACGGGCGCGAGAAGTGCACGGGCTCATCGACCGAAAGCGCCAGCCGGGGGCCGGCGTCCACCAGCAGGTGGTAGTCGGGCGGCGCGAAATACACGGTGCCCGCCTCGATAGGCTCCTTGTCCTGCGCTTCTGCCGTGCGCAGCGCGCAGCGCGGGCGAAAGATCTCGGGCAGCAGGCTCGGGGCCTCGCGCGGCAGGTGCAGCGTGACCAGCACCGCCACGCGGGTGTGTGCCTGCAGGGCCGGCAAGATGGTGGAGATGGCATCGATGGCGCCTGCCGAACCCCCGATCACGATGGCATCGAAGCCGCGCAGGCCGTGCTGGTGCACCGGGACAGCGGCCATCACGTGCCCACCTTCTTGCGGTAGATGCGGTCTTCGAGCACGAAGTCGTCGAAGGCCGGGGCCTGTTCGGTGAAGCGCATCGACTCCTTGGAACCCAGGCCGAGGAAGCCGCGGTGGCACAGCGCCTCCTTGAACAGACCCAGGGCGCGGTTCTGCAGCTCGCGCTCGAAATAGATCAGCACGTTGCGGCAGGACACCAGGTGCACCTCGGCGAACACGGTGTCCGTGGCCAGGCTGTGGTCGGAGAACACCACCTGCTTGCGCAGCGCGCGGTCGAACACCACGCGACCGTACCCGGCCGAGTAGTAGTCCGACAGCGAGGTCTTGCCGCCCGAGCGCGCATGGTTCTCGGTGAAGGAGGCCACGCGGGAGAGGTCGAACACGCCCGCCTCGGCGGCCTGCAGGGCCTGCTGGTTGATGTCGGTGGCGTAGAGGATGGTGCGCTCGAGCAGCCCTTCCTCGTGCAGCAGGATGGCCAGCGAATACACCTCTTCGCCCGTGCTGCAGCCCGCCACCCAGACCTTGAGCGAAGGGTAGGTGCGCAGAATGGGCAGCACCTGCTCGCGCAGCGCCTTGAAATAGCGCGGGTCGCGGAACATCTCGCTGACCTGCACGGTGAGGTACTCGAGCAGTGCCGGGAACACGGCGGCGTCGTGCAGCACCTTGTCCTGCAGCTGCGACAGCGTCTGGCAGGAGAAGCGCGAGAGTGCCGTCTGCAGCCGCCGCTTGAGCGAAGCCTGCGCGTAGCCGCGAAAGTCGTAGTGGTAGCGGTAGTAGATCGCGTCGAGCAGCAGGCGCTGCTCGATATCGCCGATGCGGGCCGTCTTCAGGTGGTGCAAGCGGGGCTCCGGCGTGCTCACTTGGGCATCCACACCCGCACCAGCGAGAGCAGTTTTTCCACGTCCAGCGGTTTGGCGATGTAGTCGTTGGCACCGGCGGCCAGGCACTTGTCCTGGTCGTCCTTCATGGCCTTGGCCGTGAGGGCGATGATGGGCAGCCTGCGCCAGGCGGGCTGCTTGCGGATCTCGCGCATGGCGGTGTAGCCGTCCATCTCCGGCATCATGATGTCCATCAGCACCAGGTCCACGGCGGGGCCGGCGCCGCCCGAGCGCTCCAGGAAGTCGAGCGCCTCGCGGCCGTTGCGTGCGATCTGCACCGAGATGCCCGTGGGCTCCAGGATGCTGGAGAGTGCGAACACGTTGCGCACGTCGTCTTCCACCACCAGCACCGTGCGGCCCTCGAAGGCCGCGTCGCGGCTGCGCGCCACCTGCAGCATCTGCCGGCGCTCCACCGACAATTCCGATTCCACCTGGTGCAGGAACAGAGTGACCTCGTCGAGCAGGCGTTCGGGCGAGCGTGCGTCCTTGATGATGATGGACTTGGAGAAGCGGCGCAGCTGCTGCTCCTCGTCGCGCGTGAGGGCGCGCCCGGTGTAGACGATGACCGGCGGGAAGGAGACCTCCTCCTGCTCCGACATGGCCTGGAGCAGCTCGTAGCCGCTCAGGTCGGGCAGGTTCACGTCCATCACCATGCAGTCGAAAGTGCTGCTGCGCAGGTAGTCCAGGGCCGCGGTGGCGTTTTCCACGCACACGATGTCCACGCCGTCCGTGGCCAGCAGGGCGCGCACGCTCTCGCGCTGGCGTTCATCGTCTTCCACCACCAGCACGCGGCGCATGCCCTGGGTGAACTTGGCCTCCAGGCGCTGCAGCGCCTGCACCAGCTCTTCGCGCTTGACGGGCTTGAGTGCATAACCGATGGCACCGCGGCCCATGGCCTCCTGCGAGTAGTCGGCCACCGAGACCACGTGCACCGGGATGTGCCGCGTGGCGGGGTTGCGCTTGAGCTGGTCGAGCACCCCGAGGCCCGAGAAGTCGGGCAGGTTCACGTCCAGCACGATGGCGCTGGGCTGGTGCAGCGTGGCGGCCGCCAGGCCCTCGCTGGCCGTGTGGGCCAGGATGCAGTGGAAGTCCATCTCGCGCGCCAGGTCGTTCAGGATGTTGGCAAAGCGCACATCGTCTTCGATCACCAGGATGTTGCGCTCGCCCTTCGGGCGCGCGGCCACGGGCAGGATGGCCGGGGCCACAGGGGCCGGCCGGCTGGGCGCGGCGGAGGGAGCGGGAAGCGGTGCGCTGGCCGCGCTCTGGGGCGCCTGCAATGCCCGGCCGGTCGAGGGCTCGGCGGACTGCACCGCGTGGCGCGGTACGGTCAGCGTGAACTCGCTGCCCTGGCCCGGCGTGCTGCGGATGGCGATGCTGCCACCCAGCAACTGGGCCAGGTCGCGCGAGATCGACAGGCCCAGGCCCGTGCCGCCGTACTTGCGGTGGGTGCTGCCATCGGCCTGGCGGAAGGCCTCGAAGACCAGCTCCTGCTGGTGCTCGGGGATGCCGATGCCAGTGTCGCGCACGGCAAAGGCCAGCATGTCGCCGGGCAGGGGCGAGACATGCAGCGCCACGCTGCCCTGTTCGGTGAACTTCACCGCGTTGGAGAGCAGGTTCTTGATCACCTGGCCCAGGCGCAGCGCGTCGGTGTCCATGGTGGCCGGCACGCCCGGGTCCATGGTGAGTGCCAGGGTCAGCCCCTTTTCCTCGGCGATGGGGCGCAGTGGGTCCACCAGCGACTGCATGGCGCGGGCGATGTCCACGCTCTCGATGTCGATGGTGGCCTGGCCGGCCTCGATCTTGGACAGGTCCAGGATGTCGTTGATCAGCGCCAGCAGGTCGTTGCCGGCCGACGAGATGGTCTGGGCGTACTTCACCTGCTCGGCCGTGAGGTTGCCGGCCTTGTTGTCGGCCAGCAGCTTGGCCAGGATCAGCGTGGAGTTGAGCGGGGTGCGCAGCTCGTGGCTCATGTTGGCCAGGAACTCGCTCTTGTACTGGCTGGTCTGCTCGATCTCGCGGGCCTTCTCGGTCAGGTCGCTCTGGGCCGCCAGCAGCTCCTCGCGCTGGTTCTCGAGCTGCTGGGTCTGCTCCTCGAGCTGGGCATTGGTCTGCTCCAGTTCGGTCTGCTGCAGCTCCATCTGCGCCTGCGACTCCTGCAGGATGCGGCTTTGCTGCTCCAGCTCCTCGTTGTTGACGCGCAGTTCCTCCTGCTGGGCCTGCAGCTCCTCGGACTGGCGCTGGGTTTCCTCGAGCAGGGCTTCGAGCCGGCTGCGGTCCTGGCCCGAGCGGATGGCCACGGCCAGCATCTCGGAGGCCTGCTTGAACAGGCGGTGCTCGAACTCGTCCACCGCGCGGTAGAAGCCCAGCTCGATCACGGCAAACACCTCGCCGTTTTCGATGGCCGGTGCCACCAGCAGCTCGGCAGGTGCCGATGCGCCCGTGCTGGAGGACACGGTCAGGTGGTCGGCCGGCACATCGCGCACGTGCAGCAATTCGCGCGAGCGCGCACACTGGCCCACGAGGCCTTCGCCGTCGATGAGTTTCTGCGCCAGGCGCTCGCGCGGCAGCGCGTAGCCGCCGAACAGCGTGAAGCCGCCGCCATGTTCGTTGACCGCGTAGGCCGCGCCCACCTTGGCATTGAGGTAGGTGGCCAGGTATTCGAGCGCCAGCTCGCCGATCTCTTCCACGCGGCGGTCGCCCTGCAGGCGCTGGGCCAGGCCGCTCAGCCCCGTCACCACCCAGTTCTGGCGTGCCTTGAGGCGGTGCTCGCGTGCCGTCAGTGCGGCCGAGATGCAGATCAGCGCCAGCAGCAGCAGCGAGCCGCCCCAGGAGTAGTAGGCCGACAGCGAGGTGGCCTCCTCCCAGCCGCGGCGGCGGTCTTCCAGCTCCTGGGTCTGCAGGCCCGCCAGGTCCGAGGCCAGGTCGCGCACCCGGTCCATGATGTTCTTGCCCGCAT
The DNA here is from genome assembly GCF_000276605.1 of Acidovorax sp. CF316. GTDB lineage: Bacteria > Pseudomonadota > Gammaproteobacteria > Burkholderiales > Burkholderiaceae_C > Acidovorax. Next base: position 13,787 of record NZ_AKJX01000286.1, read on the forward strand.
CGCTGCGCACCAGGGCCATGGCGCCTTCCACGTTGCCGGCCTTGCGCAGGTCCACGGTCTCGGCCAGTTCGCTGCGTTTCTGCTTGGTCAGATCCTCGATCTGGACCACCAGGCGGCGCTGGCCAGCGTTGCCCTCGGTGCTGGCCTTGAGGGCCGTCAGTTGCCGGTCCAGCACGTTCTGCGCGAGCAGGTAGGGCTGCAGGTAGGAGGCATCCCCCGTGAGCAGGTAGCCGCGCTGGCCGGTCTCCAGGTCCTTGAGCGCCGAGTGCACCAGCGACAGCTGGCGCATGGCCTGCGAGGTCCGGTCCATCGCGGCAACTGCGTCGGCCCGCACCTCGGAGGCCCGGTAGTTGACGAAGGCAATGACCAGGGTGGCCAGGGCCGCGACGATGAAGCCCGCCATCAGGCTCTTGGGGATGGCAAAGCGCTGGGCAGCCTGGGTGCTCGGTGATCGGGGCATGCGTGGCAAGGTCCGGGTGGGGGGCAACCGGACAATGTAACGGGTTTGTACAAATGGCCGGTGTAGGACATTTCCTGCACGGCGGCTGTCCTGCCCGGGGGGCGGGGGCGGCGCAGGGGCGCGCGGCTGCTACATTCCCGGTGCCGCCCGTCCGATGGGCCAACCTCCCCCGCATTCGCCGCTTTCCTTGCCATGTCCGCACCGCCGCGCAGCCGCCTGTCCCTGTACCTCGACCTGATCCGCTGGAACCGGCCCGCCGGCTGGCTGGTCTGCCTGTGGCCCACGCTGAGCGCGCTGTGGATCGCGGCGGACGGCTTTCCGGGCTGGCACCTGCTGGCGGTGTTCGTGCTCGGTACCTTTCTCATGCGCAGCGCGGGCTGCTGCGTGAACGATGTGGCCGACCGCGACTTCGACCGCCACGTCAAGCGCACGGCGGCCCGCCCCGTGACCACCGGGGCCGTTTCCGTCAAGCAGGCGCTGGCCCTGGGCGCGGTGCTGGCCCTGGTGTCCTTCGGCCTGGTGCTGACCACCAATGCGGCGGCCATCGCCTGGTCCGTGCCCGCCGTGCTGGTGGCCATTGCCTACCCGTTCACCAAGCGCATCATCGCCATGCCCCAGGCCGTGCTGGGCATCGCCTTCAACTTCGGCATCGTGATCGCCTTCGCCGCCGTGCAGGGCCAGGTGCCCGCGGTGGCCTGGTGGATGTGGCTGGGCAACCTGTTCTGGGTGCTGGCCTACGACACCGAGTACGCCATGGTCGACCGCGACGACGACCTCAAGATCGGCATCAAGACCTCGGCCATCACCCTGGGCCGCTTCGACGTGGCGGCCATCGTGCTGTTTTACCTGCTGTTCCTGGGCATCTGGGGCATGGCGCTGGCACCCTATGCCCTGGGCCCGGTGTACTGGCTCGCCACGGCCGCCGCCCTGGCCCAGGCAGTCTGGCACTGGACGCTGATCCGCGACCGCAGCCGCGAAGGCTGCTTCACCGCCTTCCGCGTCAACCACTGGCTGGGCGCCACGGTCTTTGCCGGCATTGCCGGCAGCTACCTGTTGCGCCAGCTTGCCATCAATTGAGTAGCCGGCGAGGAGTTACTTGCCGAACTCATCGCCCAGTTCGTGGGCGCGGTGCTCGGCGGCTTGCATCGCACGCTCGAAAGCTTCGCCCACGCCCTCCTTTTGCATGGACTGCAGCGCCGCATAGGTCGTGCCGCCCTTGGAGGTGACGCGCTCGCGCAGCACGGCGGGCGGCTCGTCCGAGCGGCGCGCCAGTTCCGAGGCGCCCACGAAAGTGCCCACGGCCAGCCGGTGGGCCTGCTCGGCCGACAGGCCCATGGCCGTGCCCGCACGCGCCATGGCTTCGAGGAAGTAGAAGACATAGGCCGGGCCCGAGCCCGACAGGGCCGTGACCGCATCGAGCTGCTTTTCGCTCTCCACCCACAGGTATTCGCCCGTGGTGGCCACGATGGCTTCCACGCTCTGGCGCTCACCCTCGGATACCCCCGGGCGGGCGTACAGCGCGCTCATGCCCTTGCCCACCAGGGCCGGGGTGTTGGGCATGGTGCGCACGATGCGCTCGCTTGCGAGCCATTGGGCGATGCTGTCCGAGCGGATGCCGGCGGCCACGCTCAGGTGCAGGGCGTCCTGCGTGTGGGCACGCGCCTGGGCGGCGGCGTCCTTGAAGGTCTGGGGCTTGACGGCCCAGACCACGATGCGGGCGCGCTGCAGGGCCGGGCCGGCCTTGGTCTGGGCGTCGATGCCGTAATTCGTGCGCAGGGCTTCACGCGCCTGTTCCCAGGGTTCGACGACCTCGATCTGGCTGGCCGGGTGGCCCTGGCGGACCAGGCCGCCGATGATGGCGCTGGCCATGTTGCCGCCGCCGATGAAGGCGATCACGGGGAGGGAAGGGGAGGCGGTGGTCTGGCTCATGGTGTGCACAACAGGGAATCAAACAGCAGGGCCATGATGGTAGCCGCACCGCCTGCGGCCCCTGTTCCTGTCTGCCCCGGGGTCACTCTGCCGTGGTCTGGCGCACGGCCCGTTCCCAGCGCTCCATCAGTTCGTGTGCACGTGCCTTGCCCAAGGTCGGCAGAAAGCGCCGTTCGGCCCGCCACAGCTGCGACAGCTCGGCCGTGCTGCCGTACACCCCGCTGGACAGGCCCGCCAGGTAGGCGGCACCCAGCGCGGTGGTCTCGATCACGGCGGGGCGCACCACCGGGATGCCCAGCAGGTCGGCCTGGAACTGCATCAGCAGGTCGTTGACACAGGCGCCGCCGTCCACGCGCAGCTCGCTCACCGGCGCGCCGCCGGCGGCCACGGCATCGCGGCTCATGGCCAGCAGCAGGGCGGCACTCTGGTAGGCGATGCTTTCGAGCGCGGCGCGTGCGATGTGGCCCAGGGTGGAGCCGCGCGTCAGCCCCGTGATGGTGCCGCGCGAGTCGGGTTTCCAGTACGGGGCGCCCAGGCCGGTGAAGGCCGGCACCATCATCACGCCACCCGAGTCGGGCACGCTCTGGGCGAGCGACTCGACCTCGCCGCTGGTGGAGATGGCACGCAGGCCGTCGCGCAGCCACTGCACCACGGCGCCGCCGACGAAGACGCTGCCTTCCATCGCGAACTCGGTCTGCACGCCGGCCTGGGCGGCGCTGGTGGTGAGCAGGCCGTTCTTCGAGGTCTGGAAGGTGGTGCCCGTGTGCATCAGCATGAAGCAGCCCGTGCCATAGGTGTTCTTGGCCATGCCCGCGCTGAAACACGCCTGGCCGAACAGCGCGCTCTGCTGGTCGCCGGCCACGCCGCCCACGCGGATGGCGTGGCCCAGCAGATCGGGCGCCACGTCGCAGAAGTGCGAGCTCGATGGTTGCACCTGCGGCATCAGCGACTTGGGAATGCGCAGCAGCGCCAGCAGCTCGTCGTCCCACTGGTTGGTGTGCACATTGAACAGCATGGTGCGCGAGGCATTGCTCACGTCGGTCACATGCACCTGGCCGTGCGTGAGCTGCCACATGAGCCAGCTGTCCACCGTGCCGAAGGCCAGCTCGCCACGCTCGGCCTGCGCGCGCGCGCCGGGCACATGGTCCAGCAGCCACTGCAGCTTGGTGCCCGAAAAATAGGCATCGATCAGCAGGCCGGTCTTGGCCTGGATGGTCGCGGCCTTGCCCTGCTCGCGCAACTGGGCGCAGGCGGGCTCGGCCCGGCGGTCCTGCCAGACGATGGCATGGTGCACGGGCTGGCCGGTCTGGCGGTTCCACAGCACCGTGGTTTCGCGCTGGTTGGTGATGCCCACGGCGCGGATGGCGCTGGCCTTTAGGTTCGCCTTCTCCAGTGCCTCGCGGGCCGTGGCCAGCTGGGTGCGCCAGATCTCCATCGGGTCGTGCTCCACCCAGCCGGGCTGGGGGTAGATCTGCGGCAGCTCGCGCTGGGCCTGGGCCACGATGTGGCCCTGCTCGTCGAAGACGATGCTGCGGGAGCTGGAAGTGCCTTGGTCGAGTGCGAGCAGGTAGGTCATGGCGGGCAAGGATAAGTCAGGCGGGATGCAGCCAGGCGCTGCGCGGGATCAGGCGGCGACGGTGCAGATGACCTCGGCGTCCTGGAGCAATACGGGAAAGGGCTCGGGCGGCGGTGCATCGGTGAACAGCCGGTCGATCTGCTGCAGCGTGGCCAGTTGCACCATGGCCGGGCGGTTGAACTTGCTCTGGTCGGCCGCCAGCCAGACCTCGCGCGACTGGGCAATGATGGTCTGCGCCACCTTCACCTCGCGGTAGTCGAAGTCGCGCAGCGAGCCGTCGGGCTCGATGCCCGAGATGCCGATGAGTGCGATGTCCACGCGGAACTGGCGGATGAAGTCCACCGCCGCCTCGCCCACGATGCCGCGGTCGCGCGCGCGCACCACGCCGCCGGCCACGATCACCTCGCACTCCGGGTTGCCGCTCAGGATGGCGGCCACGTTCAGGTTGTTGGTGATCACGCGCAGCCCGCGGTGGTGCAGCAGCGCCTTGGCAATGGCCTCGGTGGTGGTGCCGATGTTCAGGATCAGCGAGCAGTCGTTGGGCACCTGCTCGGCCACGGCGCGTGCGATGCGCGCCTTGCCCTCGGCATGCAGGGTTTCGCGCTGGGTGTGGGCCAGGTTCTCCACGGTGGAGCTGGGCACGCGCACGCCGCCATGGAAGCGCGTGAGCAGGCCCGATTCGGCCAGGCGCTGCACGTCGCGGCGCACCGTCTGCAGGGTCACGCCCAGGGTCTCGGCCAGCTGTTCGACGCTGGCGGACTTGCGCGCGCGCACTTCTTCAAGGAGCAGGAGTTGTCGGGGGTTCGTATTCACGCGGTCAAGGCAGCAAGAAAGAAGCCAGAAGGAAGCGCCTACTTTAAATGGAACAAAAAGGAACCCATTAAGGGTAAACCTTGATTTGAAACGATCATAAAAGAACAAGAATGAACGCAATCGAAAACAAACGACCGCTGTGCGCTTGCGCCGGCGGTTTGGCATAACAGGCCCTGTGGGGGCACTACGGAAAGGCGTGCGGGATGCAGCTGGCACTGGACAGCATCAGCAAGAGGGTGGGGGCGCAGACCTGGCTCCATGACATGAGCATGGCGCTGCACAGCGGCGCCGTGACGGTGCTGCTGGGCGCCACGCAGGCCGGCAAGACCAGCCTGATGCGCATCATGGCCGGGCTCGATACACCCACCGCCGGCAGCGTGCGGGTGGACGGTGTCGACGTGACCGGCATGCCGGTGCGCGAGCGCAACGTGGCCATGGTCTACCAGCAGTTCATCAACTACCCCTCGATGAAGGTGGCCGACAACATCGCCTCGCCGCTCAAGCTGCGCGGCGAAAAGAACATCGATGCCCGGGTGCGCGAGATCGCTGCCCGCCTGCACATCGAGATGTTCCTGGACCGCTACCCGGCCGAGCTCTCGGGCGGCCAGCAGCAGCGCGTGGCGCTGGCGCGGGCCCTGGCCAAGGGCGCACCGCTGATGCTGCTCGACGAGCCGCTGGTGAACCTGGACTACAAGCTGCGCGAGGAACTGCGCGAGGAGCTGACCCAGCTGTTCGCGGCCGGCCAGTCCACCGTGGTGTATGCCACCACCGAGCCGGGCGAGGCCCTGCTGCTCGGGGGCTACACCGCGGTGCTCGACGAGGGCCGGCTGCTGCAGTACGGCCCCACGGCCGAGGTCTTCCATGCGCCCAACTCGCTGCGCGTGGCGCGTGCCTTCAGCGACCCGCCGATGAACCTGGTCGCCGCCACCGTGGCTGCGCAGGGTGTGCAGCTGCAGGGCGGGGCGATGCTCGCCATCCCGCTGCCCCAGGGCACGCCGGCCGGCGCCGTCACCGTTGGCGTGCGTGCCAGTGCGCTGCGCGTGCAGGCCCGTCCTGGCGACGTGAGCGTGAGCGGCACGGTGGAGCTGGCCGAGATCTCGGGCTCCGACACCTTCGTGCACGCCTCCACCCCCTGGGGGGACCTGGTGGCGCAGCTCACCGGGGTGCATTACTTTGAACTGGGCACGCCCCTGGCGCTGCACCTGGACCCGGCACAGGCCTATGTCTTCGGTGCCGATGGCCGGCTGGTGTGGGCGCCCGCGCGCCTGGGAGGGCGTTGAGATGGCACGTATCAGCCTGGACCTGGCGCATTCCTACAAGCCCAATCCGCAGCAGGACGGCGACTACGCGCTGCTGCCCCTGAAGATGGAGTTCGAGGACGGCGGCGCCTATGCGCTGCTCGGCCCCTCGGGCTGCGGCAAGACGACCATGCTCAACATCATGTCGGGCCTGCTCGTGCCCTCGCATGGCAAGGTGCTGTTCGATGGCCGCGACGTGACGCGCGCCAGCCCGCAGGAGCGCAACATCGCCCAGGTGTTCCAGTTCCCCGTGATCTACGACACCATGACGGTGGCCGAGAACCTGGCCTTTCCGCTGCGCAACCGCAAGGTGCCCGAAGACCAGATCAAGCAGCGCGTGGGCGCCATCGCCGAGATGCTGGAGATGAGCGGCCAGCTCAACCAGCGCGCGGCGGGCCTGGCGGCCGACGCCAAGCAGAAGATCTCGCTGGGCCGCGGCCTGGTGCGCTCCGACGTGGCGGCCGTGCTGTTCGACGAGCCGCTCACGGTGATCGACCCGCACCTCAAGTGGCAACTGCGCCGCAAGCTCAAGCAGATCCACCACGAGCTCAAGCTCACGCTGATCTATGTGACGCACGACCAGGTCGAGGCACTGACCTTTGCCGACCAGGTGGTGGTGATGACGCGCGGCCGCGCCGTGCAGGTGGGCTCGGCCGATGCGCTGTTCGAGCGCCCGGCGCACGTCTTCGTGGGCCATTTCATCGGTTCGCCGGGCATGAATTTCCTGCCCGCGCAGCGCGACGGCACGAACCTGTCGGTGGCCGGGCACCGCCTGTCGGTACCCGTAGGCCGCACGCTGCCCGAAGGCCCCCTGCAGGTCGGCATACGGCCGGAGTACCTGGCCCTGGCGCAGCCCGAGGAGGCTGGTGCGCTGCCCTGCACGGTGGTGCAGGTGCAGGACATCGGTACCTACCTGATGCTCACCGCCAAGGTGGGCGAGCACACGCTCAAGGCGCGCTTTGTGCCCGAAACCCGCCTGCCATCGGCCGGCGACACGGCATGGCTGCAGGTGCTGGGCACGCACACCTGCTTCTACCAGAACGAACAATTGCTGGCCGCGGAGGTCACCCCATGAGCACCACGACCAAGCCCGTGAACCAGAAGGCCTGGTTCCTGATCCTGCCGGTGATCCTGTGCGTGGCCTTCTCGGCCATCCTGCCGCTGATGACGGTGGTGAACTACTCGGTGCAGGACATCATCTCGCCCGAGCGGCGCGTGTTCGTCGGCACCGAATGGTTTGCCGCCGTGATGCGCGACGAGGAACTGCACGCCGCGCTGTGGCGCCAGATCACCTTCTCGCTGGCGGTGCTGGCCGTGGAGATCCCGCTGGGCATCATGCTGGCGCTGTCCATGCCCGCGCAGGGCTGGAAGTCCTCGGCCGTGCTGGTGGTGGTGGCCCTGTCGCTGCTGATCCCCTGGAACGTGGTGGGCACCATCTGGCAGATCTACGGCCGGGCCGACATCGGGCTCATGGGCCGCATGCTGCAGGTGATGGGCATCGAGTACAGCTACACCGGCAATGCCACGCAGGCCTGGCTGACGGTGCTGTTGATGGACGTCTGGCACTGGACGCCGCTGGTGGCGCTGCTGGCCTTTGCCGGCCTGCGCTCCATCCCCGACGCCTACTACCAGGCCGCCCGCATCGACGGTGCCAGCAAGTTCGCCGTGTTCCGCTACATCCAGCTGCCCAAGATGCGCGGCGTGCTCATGATCGCGGTGCTGCTGCGCTTCATGGACAGCTTCATGATCTACACCGAGCCCTTCGTGCTCACGGGGGGCGGGCCGGGCAATGCCACCACCTTCCTGAGCCAGTACCTGACGACCAAGGCCGTGGGCCAGTTCGACCTGGGCCCTGCCGCAGCGTTCTCGCTGATCTATTTCTTCATCATCCTGCTGCTGTGCTTCATCCTCTACAACTGGATGCAGCGCGTGGGCACCGCCAGCAACGAAGGGGCCGGCCATGAATGAAAAGCGCTTTCACAAGCGGTCGCTGTTCCTGGCGGCCTACCTGGTGTTCGCCGTGCTGCCCATCTACTGGATGGTCAACATGAGCTTCAAGACGAACGCGGAGATCCTCTCCACGTTCTCGTTCTTCCCCCAGCACTTCACCTGGGACAACTACAAGACCATCTTCACCGACGAGTCCTGGTACTCGGGCTACATCAACAGCCTGATCTACGTGGGCATCAACACGGTGATCTCGCTCACCGTGGCGCTGCCGGCGGCCTATGCCTTCTCGCGCTACCAGTTCATGGGCGACAAGCATGTGTTCTTCTGGCTCCTGACCAACCGCATGACGCCGCCGGCCGTGTTCCTGCTGCCCTTCTTCCAGCTGTACACCACCGTGGGCCTGATGGACACGCACATCGCCGTGGCGCTGGCGCACCTCTTGTTCAACGTGCCGCTGGCGGTGTGGATCCTGGAGGGCTTCATGAGCGGCATCCCGCGCGAGATCGACGAGACGGCCTACATCGACGGCTACAGCTTCCCGCGCTTCTTCGTCACCATCTTCCTGCCGCTGATCAAGGCCGGCGTGGGTGTGGCGGCGTTCTTCTGCTTCATGTTCAGCTGGGTGGAACTGCTGCTGGCGCGCACGCTGACCAGCGTCAACGCCAAGCCCATCGTGGCCACCATGACGCGCACCGTGAGCGCCTCGGGCATGGACTGGGCGACGCTGGCCGCGGCCGGCGTGCTCACCATCGTGCCGGGCGCCATCGTGATCTGGTTTGTGCGGCACTACATCGCGAAGGGTTTCGCGATGGGCCGGGTGTAAGGAGGTATCGACATGTTCGAGTGGATGGCCTGGACCCTGCCCGTGGCGGTGTTCTTCACGTGCATCGTGCTGATGCTGATCGGCATGGCGGTGTGGGAAGTGAAATCCCCCACCGTCCTGCGCAAGGGCTTCCTGCCCCTGGAGACGACGCGCGGCGACCGCCTGTTCATCGGGCTGCTCTCGGCAGCCTACGTGAACCTGATCTTTGTGGGCGTGAGCGGCAAGCTCGCGCAATGGTTCGGGCTGGGCGAGGACCCCTCGATCTGGTTCAGCTTCGTGCTGTCCATGCTGCTGCTGGCGCTGGTCATGCGCAAGGGCTGACAGCGCCTGGAAATGTTCCCGTTGCACGGCTCAACCCTTCCCCGGAGCCGGGCGACCCATGTGCATCCAAAGGGGAGTGATTAATGAGGAGACAGGCACTATGAAGACGCGGTATACAGCGCTGGCACTGGCGGTAGCGGTCCTGGCCGGGCAGTCGGCCATGGCGGGCGAGGCCGAAGCCAAGAAGTGGATTGACAGCGAGTTCCAGCCCTCCACGCTGAGCAAGGACCAGCAGATGGCCGAGATGAAGTGGTTCATCGAGGCGGCCAAGAAGCTCCAGGGCAAGGGGGTCAAGGAGATCTCCGTGGTCTCCGAGACCATCACCACCCACGAATACGAATCCAAGACCCTGGCCAAGGCTTTCGAGGAAATCACCGGCATCAAGGTCAAGCATGACCTGATCCAGGAAGGCGACGTGGTCGAGAAGCTGCAGACCTCGATGCAGTCGGGCAAGTCGATCTACGACGGCTGGATCTCGGACTCGGACCTGATCGGTACCCACTACCGCTATGGCAAGGTCATGAGCCTGACCGACTACATGGGCGGTACGGGCAAGGAATACACCAACCCGGGCCTGGACCTCAAGGACTTCATCGGCACCAAGTTCACCACGGCGCCCGATGGCAAGCTCTACCAGTTGCCCGACCAGCAGTTCGCTAACCTCTATTGGTTCCGCGCCGACCTGTTCGACCGCAAGGACATCAAGGACAAGTTCAAGGCCAAGTACGGCTACGACCTGGGCGTGCCGCTCAACTGGAGCGCCTACGAGGACATCGCCGAGTTCTTCACCAACGACGTGAAGAACATCGACGGCAAGCCGATCTACGGCCACATGGACTACGGCAAGAAGGACCCCTCGCTGGGCTGGCGCTTCACCGATGCCTGGCTGTCCATGGCCGGTACGGCCGACATCGGTGCGCCCAACGGCCTGCCGATCGACGAATGGGGCATCCGTGTGGCCGACGACAAGTGCACGCCCGTGGGCGCCTCGGTGGCCCGTGGCGGCGCGACCAACTCGCCTGCCGCCGTCTATGCGCTGACCAAGTACGTGGACTGGATGAAGAAGTACGCGCCCAAGGAAGCCACGGGCATGACCTTCGGCGAAGCCGGCCCCGTGCCCGCCCAGGGCCAGATCGCGCAGCAGATCTTCTGGTACACCGCCTTCACGGCCGACATGACCAAGCCCGGCCTGCCCGTGGTGAACGCCGACGGCACGCCCAAGTGGCGCATGGCCCCTGGCCCGAACGGCCCGTACTGGAAGCAGGGCATGCAGAACGGCTACCAGGACGTGGGTTCCTGGACCTTCTTCAAGGACCACGATGCCAACAAGACCGCTGCCGCCTGGCTGTACGCCCAGTTCGTGACGGCCAAGACCACCTCGCTCAAGAAGACCCTGGTGGGCCTGACCCCGATCCGCGAAAGCGACATCCAGTCCAAGGCCATGACGGACGCCGCGCCCAAGCTCGGCGGCCTGGTGGAGTTCTACCGCAGCCCGGCGCGCGTGGCCTGGTCGCCCACCGGCACCAACGTGCCCGACTACCCCAAGCTGGCCCAGCTGTGGTGGAAGAACGTGGCCCAGGCGGTCACCGGTGAGAAGACGCCCCAGGGCGCGATGGACACGCTGGCCGACGAGATGGACCAGGTGATGGCCCGCCTCGAACGCGCCGGCATGGCCAAGTGCGCGCCCAAGCTCAATCCCAAGAGCGCGCCCACCAAATGGCTGAGCGACAAGCAGGCCCCATGGGCCAAGCTGGCCAACGAGAAGCCGAAGGGCGAAACCATTGCCTACGACAAGCTGCTGCAGGCCTGGAAGGATGGCAAGGCGCGCTGAGCGGCTGCCAGTCCTGGGAGGCCGGCCTTTCTCTCCATGTGCATACATAGCTAGCCAGGAGAGGAGGGCGCAGGCCCCCGTTTCTTCCCCCGAACCTGCGGCGGCGGACGGTCCACAAGGCCAATCCCGCTCCGCAGGTGTCAAGAATTTCAGGGTTAACCCTAGGCTCAACCCCGTGCCTGTGGACAATCGCTACCTATGACCCACGTTTCTTCCCCCTTGCCCACGCGGCGCTCCGACCTCCTCGACCGCCTTGCCGAACCCCGCCAGTACGACCTGGCCGTGATCGGAGGCGGTGCGACGGGCCTGGGCGTGGCGCTGGACGCGGCGGCCCGGGGCTTCAGCGTGGTGCTGGTCGATTCGCACGATTTCGCCAAGGGAACCTCCTCGCGTGCCACCAAACTGGTGCACGGAGGCGTGCGCTACCTGGCCCAGGGCAACATCGCGCTGGTGCGCGAGGCCCTGCACGAGCGCACCACGCTGCTGAACAATGCCCCCCATCTGGCCCAGCCGCTGGCCTTCGTGATGCCGTCCTACAAGGCCTGGGAGACGCCGTTCTACGGCATCGGCCTGATGGTGTACGACGCCCTCGCGGGCAAGGCAGGCCTCGGGTCCACCCAGTTCCTGGGCCGTGCCAAGACCCTGCAATGCCTGCCCAATGCGCGCCAGGACGGGCTCAAGGGCGGCGTGAAATACTGGGATGGCCAGTTCGACGATGCCCGCCTGGCCCTGGCACTGGCCCGCACGGCCGCCACCAAGGGTGCGCTGCTGGTGAACTACTGCCCGGCGACTTCCCTGGTCCATGAAAACGGCAAGGTGGCGGGTTTCGTCTGCGAAGACAGCGCCAGCGGCCGCCAGTTCACCGTGCGCGCCAAGGCTGTGGTCAACGCCACCGGTGTCTGGGTGGATGCCCTGCGCCAGATGGACGGCGAGGCCATCGGCCGCCCGGTCAAGCCCATCGTGGCGCCCAGCCAGGGCGTGCACATCGTGGTGGACCGCGAATTCCTGCCCTCCGACCACGCCCTGATGGTGCCCAAGACGGCCGATGGCCGGGTGCTGTTTGCCGTGCCGTGGCTGGGCAAGCTCATCCTGGGCACCACCGACAGCCCGCGCCAGGATGTGGTGCGCGAACCCCTGGCCTTCAAGGAAGAGGTGGCCTTCATCCTCGACGAGGCCGCCCGCTACCTGACCCGCGCCCCCCAGGCGGCCGACATCCGCAGCATCTGGGTGGGCCTGCGCCCCCTGGTCAAGCCGCAGGACGATGACGGCGACAACACCAAGAAGATCAGCCGCGAGCACACCGTGCTGGCCAGCCGCAGCGGCCTGGTGACGGTGACCGGCGGCAAATGGACCACCTACCGTGCCATGGCCGAGGATGTGTTGCAAAAATGCTTCACTGTCGGCCTGCTGCCGGACAAGGCCGCTGGCGTCACCAACCGCCTGCCCCTGGTGGGCACGCCCGCCGAACCGGTGCGCCACCGTATCAGCGACGCCCAGGGCCTGCATTCCTACGGCAGCGAAGCCGCCGTCGTGCGCGAGCTGCAGGGCGCCGGGGTGGACCTGGGTGGCGGATTGACCGAGGCCATGGTGCGCTTTGCCGCCCGCCATGAATACGCCTGCACGGTGGAAGACGTGCTGGCGCGCCGCTCACGCATGCTGTTCCTGGACGCCCGCCAGGCCATCGCCACTGCCCCCCTGGTGGCAGCCCTCCTGCAGGAAGAACTGGGCACCGATCCACAACTGGATGCGTTTTTGTCACTGGCCGACCAGTATTTGCACGCCCCAGTGTGATAGGCGCTTGACTTCGGGTTTCCCCTTTGCAATAATCGAGGGCTTCGCGTTTCCTACGTGAAGTTTCTGCCCAGCGGGAAGTGCTGCAAATGGTTTGCGGTGCGGACGACGGGCCCAAGACTGACTGGCTGATCTGCAGCCCTTGAGAAGTTCTCTGGGGCCGTGGTCTTCTGGTGCAAGTTGGGAATATTGAAATGATCCAGACAGAATCTCGGTTAGAGGTTGCCGACAATACCGGCGCCAAGTCCGTCCTTTGCATCAAGGTGCTGGGTGGCTCGAAGCGTCGCTATGCAAGCGTTGGCGACATCATCAAAGTGAGCATCAAAGAAGCCGCTCCGCGTGGCCGCGTCAAAAAAGGCGAGGTTTACAGCGCAGTGGTCGTTCGCACCGCAAAGGGCATCCGCCGCGGTGACGGCTCGCTCGTCAAATTCGATGGCAACGCTGCAGTGTTGCTGAATGCAAAGTTGGAGCCTATCGGCACCCGCATCTTTGGACCCGTGACGCGTGAACTGCGTACCGAGAAGTTCATGAAGATCGTGTCCCTGGCTCCTGAAGTTCTCTAAGGACGCGCCATGAACAAGATTCGCAAGGGCGACGAAATCATCGTGCTGACCGGGCGCGACAAGGGCAAGCGCGGCACGGTGTCGCTGCGCAAGGATGACTCCTACCTCGTCATCGACGGCATCAATCTGGTCAAGAAGCACGCCAAGCCGAACCCCATGAAGGGTACGACGGGCGGCATCGTGGAAAAGGCAATGCCCATCCACCAGTCCAACGTTGCCATCTTCAATGCGGCCACCGGCAAGGCTGACCGCGTGGGCATCAAGGTGCAGGCTGACGGCGCGCGTGTTCGCGTGTTCAAGTCCAGCGGCGCCGAAATCAAGGCGGTCTAAGGGGCAAACATGGCACGACTCCAAGAAATCTACCGCGACAAGATCGCTCCCGAACTGACCAAGCAGTTCGGCTACACCTCGCCCATGCAGGTCCCCCGTCTGACCAAGATCACGCTCAACATGGGCGTGAGCGAGGCAGTCTCGGACAAGAAGGTGATGGACAACGCCGTGGCTGACCTGACCAAGATCGCTGGTCAGAAGCCTGTGGTGACCAAGGCCAAGAAGGCTATCGCCGGTTTCAAGATCCGCGAAGGCCAGGCCATCGGTTGCATGGTCACGCTGCGTGGCGTGCAGATGTATGAGTTCCTGGACCGTTTCGTGACCGTGGCTCTGCCCCGCGTTCGTGACTTCCGTGGTATCTCCGGTCGCGCTTTCGACGGCCGTGGCAACTACAACATCGGCGTCAAGGAACAGATCATTTTCCCTGAAATTGAGTACGACAAGGTCGACGCCCTGCGCGGTCTCAATATCAGCATCACCACGACGGCCAGGTCCGACGAAGAAGCCAAGGCTCTTCTGGCTGGTTTCCGTTTCCCGTTCAAGAACTGAGGCAGGGTATGGCTAAAGTAGCTTTGATCCAGCGCGAACTGAAGCGCGAAAAACTGGCCGCCAAGTACGCAACGAAGTATGCGGAACTGAAGGCGATCGCCGGTGACGCCAAGCGCAGCGATGAAGAGCGTGATGCAGCCCGCCTGGGTCTGCAGAAGCTCCCCCGCAACGCGAACCCCACGCGCCAGCGCAACCGTTGCGAAATCACCGGTCGCCCACGCGGTACCTTCCGTCAATTCGGTCTGGCCCGCGCCAAGATCCGTGAACTGGCTTTTGCAGGCGACATCCCCGGTGTCACCAAGGCCAGCTGGTAAGCAGGCAGGAGAATTACAACATGAGCATGAGTGATCCTATCGCTGACTTGCTGACCCGCATCCGTAATGCACAGATGGTCGCCAAGGCCACGGTTCTGGTGCCTTCTTCCAAAGTGAAGATTGCCATCGCCCAGGTGCTGAAGGACGAGGGTTATATCGACGGATTCCAGGTCAAGACCGAATCCGGCAAGTCCGAACTCGAAATCTCCCTGAAGTACTACGCTGGTCGTCCGGTGATTGAGCGCATCGAGCGCGTCAGCCGCCCTGGCCTGCGTGTGTACAAGGGCCATGATTCCATTCCACAAGTCATGAACGGTCTGGGTGTGGCAATTGTCACGACGCCCAAGGGCGTGATGACCGATCGCAAGGCGCGTGCTACCGGTGTCGGTGGCGAAGTGCTCTGCTACGTGGCCTAACCCGCGGCATTGAGGAGAAACTGAAATGTCCCGAGTAGGAAAAATGCCCGTGACCATCCCCGCAGGCGTGGATGTGTCCGTTAAAGATGACCAGATCTCCGTCAAGGGGACTGGTGGTTCGCTGTCGCTGGCGCAGAACGTGCTGGTGAAGGTGTCGAGCAACGACGGCAAGCTCAGCTTTGAGCCCGTCAACGACTCCCGCGAAGCCAATGCCATGAGCGGAACGATCCGCCAGCTGGTCAACAACATGGTTGTTGGCGTGAGCAAGGGCTTCGAAAAGAAGCTGACCCTGATCGGTGTGGGCTACAAGGCCGCCGCATCCGGTGCCAAGCTCAACCTGGCTGTCGGTTATTCGCACCCTGTCAACATCGAGATGCCTGCTGGCATCACGGTGGCCACCCCCACGCCCACGGAAGTGGTCGTGAAGGGCGCCGACCGCCAACGTGTTGGCCAAATTGCCGCTGAGATCCGTGCTGTTCGTCCACCCGAGCCCTACAAGGGCAAGGGCATCCGCTATGCGGACGAGAAGATCACGATCAAAGAGACCAAGAAGAAGTAAGGAGCTGCAGCATGTTGACCAAGAAAGAGCAGCGTCTTCGTCGTTCGCGCCAGACCCGCATCCGCATTGCACAGCAAGGCGTGGCCCGTCTGACCGTGAACCGCACGAATCTCCATATCTACGCCAGCGTCATCTCCGGCGACGGCAGCAAGGTGTTGGCCAGTGCCTCCACCGCAGAAGCCGATGTGCGCAAGGAACTCGGTGGTTCGGGCAAGGGTGGCAATGCCGCCGCTGCCACGGCCATCGGCAAGCGCATTGCTGAAAAGGCAAAGGCAGCTGGCGTCGAGAAGGTTGCATTTGATCGCTCAGGCTTTGCGTACCACGGTCGCGTCAAGGCTTTGGCCGACGCAGCCCGTGAAGCTGGCCTGCAGTTCTAAGCGGAGCGGAATACAAAATGGCTAAATTTCAACCCAAAGTGCAAGACGAAGGTCGTGACGACGGTCTGCGCGAAAAAATGATCGCGGTCAACCGCGTGACCAAAGTCGTGAAGGGCGGCCGTATCCTCGGTTTCGCTGCACTGACTGTGGTCGGCGACGGTGATGGCCGCGTAGGCATGGGCAAGGGCAAGTCCAAGGAAGTGCCTGCTGCAGTGCAAAAGGCAATGGAAGAAGCTCGCCGCAACATGGTGAAGGTCTCGCTGAAGAACGGCACGATCTTCCACAATGTGACCGGCCACCACGGCGCTGCCGTTGTGATGATGGCTCCCGCTCCCAAGGGTACCGGTATCATCGCCGGCGGCCCAATGCGCGCTGTCTTCGAAGTGCTGGGCGTGACCGACATCGTGGCCAAGAGCCATGGTTCGTCCAATCCCTACAACATGGTCCGCGCCACTTTTGACGCCCTGGTGAACTCCACGACGCCTTCGCAAGTGGCAGCCAAGCGCGGCAAAGCGGTCGAAGACATCTTCGCCTGATTGGAAGCTGTAAATGACTACGCAACAAACCGTCAAGATTCAACTGGTGCGCAGCCCTATCGGCACCAAGGAATCGCACCGCGCCACCGTCCGTGGCCTGGGTCTGCGCAAGCTGAACAGTGTCAGCGAACTGCAGGACTCGCCCGAAGTGCGCGGCATGATTAACAAGATCAGCTATCTGGTCAAAGTCCTCTGAGAGATAGATCATGGAACTCAATAGCATCAAGCCCGCAGACGGCGCCAAGCATGCCAAGCGCCGTGTAGGCCGCGGTATCGGCTCCGGTCTGGGCAAGACCGCTGGCCGTGGTCACAAGGGTCAGAAGTCGCGTTCGGGTGGCTACCACAAGGTAGGTTTCGAAGGCGGTCAAATGCCTCTGCAACGTCGCCTGCCCAAGCGTGGCTTCAAGTCACAATCGCTCAAGTTCAATGCCGAAGTCACGCTGACCGATCTGGACAAGCTGGGCCTGGCCGAAGTGGACGTGCTTGCCTTGAAGCAAGCCGGCCTGATCGGCGAGCTGGCCAAGGTGGTCAAGGTCATCAAGAGCGGTGCTCTGTCCAAGGCTGTCAAGCTGACGGGCGTGGGCGCTACTGCAGGTGCCAAGGCAGCTATCGAAGCTGCTGGCGGCAGCCTGGCCTGATTTTGGATCTGAAAGAAGGTACCTGTGGCTACTAGCGCGGCTCAAATTGCAAAAACCGGCAAGTTCGGCGACCTGCGTCGTCGCCTGGTTTTTCTGTTGCTTGCGCTGGTCGTGTACCGCATCGGGGCGCATATCCCCGTGCCCGGTATCGACCCAGCCCAACTTCAGCAGCTTTTCAGCGGCCAGCAAGGCGGCATCCTGAACCTGTTCAACATGTTCTCGGGTGGAGCGCTCTCGCGCTTTACCGTCTTTGCACTGGGGATCATGCCGTACATCTCGGCATCGATCATCATGCAACTGATGACCTACGTGGTCCCGACATTCGAGCAGCTGAAGAAGGAAGGCGAGTCCGGCCGCAGGAAGATCACCCAGTACACGCGCTACGGCACGCTGGGCCTGGCCATTTTCCAGTCGCTCGGCATTGCCGTGGCACTGGAGAGCTCGGCCGGCCTGGTGCTGAGCCCCGGCATGGGTTTTCGCATCACGGCCATGGTCAGCCTGACGGCTGGCACCATGTTCCTGATGTGGCTCGGTGAGCAGATCACGGAACGTGGTCTTGGCAACGGCATCTCGATCCTGATCTTTGCAGGTATCGCGGCCGGTCTGCCAAGCTCCATCGGTGGCCTGCTGGAGCTGGTGCGCACGGGTGCGATGAGCATCCTGGCCGCCATCTTCATCGTGCTGGTGGTTGCTGCGGTGACCTACTTCGTGGTGTATGTGGAACGTGGCCAGCGCAAGATCCTCGTGAACTATGCGCGTCGGCAGGTGGGGAACAAGGTCTATGGTGGTCAATCGTCCCACCTGCCCTTGAAGCTGAACATGGCAGGTGTGATTCCTCCCATCTTCGCTTCGTCCATCATCCTGCTGCCAGCCACCGTGGTGAACTGGTTCAGTGCCGGAGAGTCGATGCGCTGGTTGCGCGACATCTCTTCCGCCCTGACGCCTGGTCAGCCGGTGTACGTGATGTTCTATGCCGCTGCGATCATCTTCTTCTGCTTCTTCTACACGGCGCTGGTCTTCAACAGCCGTGAAACGGCAGACAACCTGAAGAAGAGCGGTGCGTTCATTCCCGGGATCCGTCCCGGTGAACAGACTGCCCGTTATATCGACAAGATTCTTGTGCGACTGACACTGGCGGGGGCGGTTTACATCACCTTCGTCTGCCTGCTGCCCGAGTTCTTGATCCTGAAGTACAACGTACCGTTTTACTTTGGTGGAACTTCGCTGTTGATCATCGTGGTGGTGACCATGGACTTCATGGCCCAGGTGCAGAACTACATGATGTCGCAACAGTATGAGTCGCTGCTCAAGAAAGCCAATTTCAAAGGCAATCAAGGCGGTTGACGGGTTGGAAGGGCCTGGGCGCACAGCGCGCCTGGTCCCCGAAAGCAAGGTTTAGGTTAGTTGGCGCCCCACGATTCTGTAGCGGGCACAAAAATTGTGTTCCGTGCAAGATAGCCGGGACGGATGGAAAAGTTTTAGGAGAATGCAATGAGAGTTTCGGCTTCGGTCAAAAAAATCTGCCGCAACTGCAAGATCATCCGCCGCAAGGGTGTGGTGCGCGTGATCTGCACGGATCTGCGTCACAAGCAGCGCCAGGGTTGATTGGAAAGTATTAGAGGACGCATATGGCACGTATCGCTGGCATCAACATTCCGCCCCACAAGCACGCGGAAATCGGTTTGACCTCCATTTTTGGAATTGGTCGCACACGCGCTCGCAAGATTTGCGAAGCCACCGGCATCGCTTACTCCAAGAAGATCAAGGATCTGACGGACAGCGACCTGGAAAAAATTCGCGAGCAGATCGAGCAATTCACCATCGAAGGTGATCTGCGCCGCGAAACCACCATGAACATCAAGCGTTTGATGGACATTGGCTGCTACCGTGGTTTCCGCCATCGTCGTGGTCTGCCGATGCGTGGTCAGCGTACCCGTACCAATGCACGCACCCGCAAGGGCCCGCGCAAGGGTGCTGCTGCACTGAAGAAATAAAGAGATTGAAAGATCAATATGGCCAAGTCTCCAGCCAATAACGCAGCACAGCGCGTTCGCAAGAAGGTTCGCAAGAACGTGTCGGACGGCATTGCCCACGTGCATGCTTCGTTCAACAACACGATCATCACGATCACGGACCGCCAGGGCAACGCCCTGTCGTGGGCCTCGTCGGGTGGCCAGGGCTTCAAGGGCTCGCGCAAGTCCACGCCTTTCGCAGCCCAGGTGGCTTCGGAAGTGGCTGGCCGCGCCGCCATCGACCAAGGCATCAAGAACCTGGACGTCGAGATCAAGGGCCCAGGTCCTGGTCGCGAATCCTCGGTGCGTGCACTGGGTGCCCTGGGCATCCGCATCACGTCGATCTCCGACGTGACGCCGGTCCCGCACAACGGCTGCCGCCCTCAAAAGCGCCGTCGTATCTAATTTTCACAAGCCCACCGCCGCCTGCGTACGCGAGAGCGACACAGGCGGCTCCCGCAATGGTTTGCGGTAGATGACATAAAGGAAGTTCAAGTGGCACGTTACCTCGGCCCCAAGGCCAAACTCTCCCGCCGTGAAGGCACCGACCTGTTCCTCAAGAGCGCCCGTCGCTCCATTGCGGACAAGTGCAAGTTCGACTCCAAGCCTGGTCAGCACGGCCGCACCTCCGGTGCCCGCACGTCCGACTACGGCCTGCAGCTGCGCGAAAAGCAGAAGGTCAAGCGCATGTACGGCATCCTGGAAAAGCAGTTCCGCCGCTACTTCGAGACCGCTGACAGCCGCAAGGGCAACACCGGTGCCAACCTGCTGTTCCTGCTGGAATCGCGTCTGGACAACGTCGTGTACCGCATGGGCTTCGGCTCCACGCGTGCAGAAGCCCGCCAGCTGGTGTCGCACTGCGCCATCACGGTGAACGGCAAGCCCGTCAACATCCCTTCGTACCTGGTCAAGGTCGGTGATGTCGTGGCCGTGCGCGAAAAGTCCAAGAAGCAGAACCGCATCGTCGAAGCACTGCAACTGGCTGCACAGGTCGGTATCCCCGCCTGGGTGGACGTCAATGCCGACAAGGCAGAAGGCGTGTTCAAGAAGGTGCCTGACCGCGACGAGTTCGGTGCCGACATCAACGAATCGCTGATCGTTGAGTTGTACTCGCGCTAATCGCTAGTTCGAATCACATTTCGAAAAAACCGTACCTGAACCGCGAGGCATCGCGGTTTAGGCGCTTCACCAGCCTTACCGGTGTAACGAGCTGGGGGTATTGAGAGGAAGTCTGAATGCAAACCAATTTGCTGAAACCCAAGGCGATCAATGTCGAGCAGCTTGGCCACAACCGTGCCAAGGTCGCGCTGGAGCCGTTCGAGCGTGGCTATGGCCACACGCTGGGCAACGCCATTCGGCGCGTCCTGCTCTCGTCCATGGTGGGTTACGCAGCGACGGAAGTCACCATTGCAGGCGTTCTGCACGAGTACTCGTCCATCGATGGCGTTCAAGAAGATGTGGTCAACATCCTCCTGAACCTCAAGGGCGTGGTGTTCAAGCTGCACAACCGTGACGAAGTCACGTTGAGCCTGCGCAAGGATGGTGAAGGCGTGGTAACCGCCCGCGACATCCAGACGCCCCACGACGTCGAGATCGTCAACCCCGACCACGTGATCGCCACGCTGTCGGCTGGCGGCAAGCTGGACATGCAGATCAAGGTGGAGAAGGGCCGCGGCTACGTGCCGGGCAACCTGCGCCGCTATGCCGACGAATCGACCAAGTCGATTGGCCGCATTGTGCTGGATGCATCGTTCTCCCCCGTGAAGCGCGTAAGCTACACCGTGGAAAGCGCCCGCGTGGAACAGCGCACCGACCTGGACAAGCTGGTCGTCGAGATCGAGACCAACGGTGCCATCACGGCCGAAGACGCCGTGCGCGCCTCGGCCAAGATCCTCGTGGAACAGCTGGCGGTGTTCGCACAGCTGGAAGGCGGCGAGCTGGCTGCGTTCGACGCACCTGCAGGCCCGCGCGGCAATGCCACGTTCGATCCGATCCTGCTGCGCCCTGTGGACGAGCTGGAACTGACCGTGCGTTCCGCCAACTGCCTGAAGGCCGAGAACATCTACTACATCGGTGACCTGATCCAGCGCACCGAGAACGAGCTGCTCAAGACGCCTAACCTGGGTCGCAAGTCGCTCAACGAAATCAAGGAAGTGCTCGCATCGCGTGGTCTCACGCTGGGCATGAAGCTTGAGAACTGGCCACCAGCCGGTCTGGACAAGCGTTAAACAAACGCTATAATCCCGAGTTCCCCAGAAAATGGGGAACCCGAATTAGGGTCCTCCGCAAGGGGGACTTTTCGTTCCTGTAGCAGGGATTCATTTCTGCGGCAGGAAACAGTGCCTCGGACAGTACCTGATACGGCTGGCCCGATTTAATTACATAGACAGTAGAAGGAAAGCACCATGCGCCACGGTCACGGCCTCCGCAAACTCAATCGCACCAGCTCGCACCGCCTTGCGATGCTGCAGAACATGATGAACTCGCTCATCGAGCACGAAGTCATCAAGACCACCGTTCCCAAGGCCAAGGAACTGCGCCGCGTGGTCGAACCCATGATCACCCTGGCCAAGGTCGACACCGTCGCCAACCGCCGCCTGGCATTCAATCGCCTGCGCGACCGCGACAGCGTCACCAAGCTGTTCAACGACCTGGGCCCCCGCTTCAATGCGCGTCCCGGTGGCTACACCCGCATCCTGAAGATGGGTTTCCGCGTTGGCGACAATGCGCCCATGGCCCTGGTTGAATTGGTCGACCGTGCTGAAGAAAAAACTGAAAATTCTTCGGCCGCAGCCGCTGAATAAGGTATATAATTCAATCTTGCCGCGCGATGGAGCAGTCTGGTAGCTCGTTGGGCTCATAACCCAAAGGTCGGAGGTTCAAATCCTCCTCGCGCAACCAATATTGCAAAAAGCCCACTTTCGAGTGGGCTTTTTTGTTTTTGGGGTGTTTTCTTGTCCAGGCTGCTCAGGGCCCTGGGTCTGGACCCGGCATCTGAAGGCCTGCCCCTGCGGGGACGGGGCCCGCAGGCGACACTCACTGGGGATGCTGGTGCCGGAACTCCTGCGTCTTGCCGCCATAGCCATAGGCCGTCGCGCGCACGTCCTGCACATAGATGTAGCTTTCCTCGTGCAGCTCTCCCAGCAGGCCCTGGAAGGCCGCGAACACCTCGGCGATGTAGCGTGCCTTCTCGGCCT
This sequence comes from Acidovorax sp. CF316, assembly GCF_000276605.1. Taxonomy (GTDB): domain Bacteria; phylum Pseudomonadota; class Gammaproteobacteria; order Burkholderiales; family Burkholderiaceae_C; genus Acidovorax. The sequence continues at coordinate 36,070 of NZ_AKJX01000286.1, forward strand.
TGGTGTTGGTCTCGTCGACGACCTTGATGTCGAGGTAGACGCTCTTCTTGCCCTGGGCGGCCAAGCTGCTGCCGCCCACGATCCAGTCCTCGGGGTGCACATAGGAAACGGTCACCGCCGTGATCTGGGGGTTCTTGCCCAGGATGCGGGTGGTCAGATCGAGCAGCGTGTCCGAGATGCGCTGCGACAGGGCGGCCGAGCGTTCGGCAGAGACTTTGACGTTGATGATGGGCATGGAAAACTCCTGGTCAGTGGATGGGTTGGTAGGTGCCTCCACTGTAGTTTTCGACCCGGTTTCCGGACACGGCGCCCGGCGGGAAGCGGCTTTGCAATGGCTGCAAAGCCCGCTTGGGGCATGCCTCAGGCGGGCGGGGTAGCCTGCCGGCGGATGAAGCGCCCGGCACGTGCCCCGGTGGCGCGGCCTTCTGCGGTGTAGCTCAGCACGCCGTTCACCCAGACCTGCTCGATGCCTTCGCTGAACTGCACGGGCTTTTCGTAGCTCGCGGTATCGCGCACGCGCGCCGGGTCGAACACCACCACGTCGGCCATGTGGCCTGCAGCCAGGCGGCCCCGCTCGCCGATGCGAAAGCGCTGCGCCGACAGGCCGGTCATCTTGTGGATGGCCTCTTCGAGCCGCAGCAGGCCCTTCTCGCGCCAGTAGCAGGCCAGCACGCGCGGGAAGGCGCCCCACAGCCGGGGGTGGGGGCGCTCGTCGTGCGGCAGCCCGTCCGAGCCGATCATGGACAGGGGGTGCGCAATCACGCGCTCCACATCGTCCTCGCGCATCTGGAAGTAGCAGGCGCCACCGGGTTGCAGCCGGTCGCACGCTGCCTGTTCGGTCGTGTCCCATTCCCGGGCGATGTCCTTGAGGTAGCGGCCCACCATCTCGGGATGGGGCTGGCTGCCGGTGATCAGGATGTCGATCACACCGTCGACCAGGTCGGTGCGCAGCACCGTCGAGCCCGCGGTGTAGGGGTACACATCCAGGCTGATGGGCTGGCCCTGGGCGAGTGACTCGATCAGCGGCAGCGTCTGGCGCGTGCGGCCCCAGTTCGAGGCGCCGGCGCACTTGTGGTGCGACAGCACCAGCGGCAGGCCGGCCTGGCGCGCCGTGAGCGCCGCCTCCTGCAGCGCCGGCAAAATGCCGGCCAGCTCGTCGCGGATGTGGGTCGCATACACGCCGCCATTGCGCGCGGCCACGCTGGCCAGCTCGGTCAGCTCGGTGAGATCGGCCGCATAGGCTTCCTTGTAGAACACGCCGGACGACAGGCCCAGCGCGCCCGCATCCATGGCCTCCTGCATGTCGGCGGCCATGGCAGCGCGCTCGCTGGCCGTGGCCGGGCGTCCCAGTTCGGGCAGGTGGCGCATGCGCAGGGCCGTATGGCCCAGCAGCGCAGCCACGTTCACGCCGGGCTGCGCGGCATCCACGGCGCGCGCGTAGTCGGCCATGCGCGCGTGGCGGAACTGGCGCTGGCCCAGCAGCGACAGCGGCGCCGCCGGTGCATCCGTCACCATGGGGGCCAGCGAGATGCCGCAGTTGCCCACGATCACCGTGGTCACGCCCTGCGACAGCTTGGGCAGCATGTCGGGCGCGTCGATGGCGGCCGCATCGTCGTGCGTGTGCACATCGATGAAGCCGGGTGCGATCACGCGGTCCGTGCAGTCGATGGTCTGTAGCTCCAGGCCGGCGAACAAGGCCGGGTCGATGGCGCCGGGCGCGGCCAGCGCCACGATGCGCTCGCCTGCCAGCAGCAGGTCGCCCACCCATCCGGGGCGGTCGGTGCCGTCGATGATGGTTCCGTTCTTCAGCAGGGTTGCTTGCGTTGCTACCATCAATTGTCTTTCTGGCCCGGCTTGTGCATGCCCGGGCCGTGGTCCATGGCGCCCGAATACTCGGCGCTGTCGAATCCGTGTTTGTGCAAAAGCTGCTTGAACTGCTGCAGGCCCCGCGTGGCCACCGGCCCCAGCTGCTGCGCCAGGCGCACCATCAGGATCTCGATCACCACCAGGTGGGCCAGGTAGGCCTCGGTGCCCACGCGCATCACCGCATCCTGCGGCACCGAGACCGCCAGCACCAGGTCGGCCGTCTCGGCCAGCGGCGTACCGGGCTGGGTCAGCGCGATCACCGTGGCGCCCTGCGAGCGGGCGAAACGCGCCGCCTCCACCGTGTAGGGCATGCGCCCCACATGCGACACGACGAAGGCCACGCCCTCGGGGCCCAGGGTGCTGGCCGAGACCAGTTGCTGGTGCGCGTCGAAGATCGCGTTGGCCGTGAGGCCCAGGCGGAACAGCCGGCTCTGCAGCTCGCTGGCCGTGAAGGTCGACGCTGCGCCGACCGAATAGCAGTCGATGCGCCGCGCCTTGGCGAGCTTGGCGGCCACCTGGTCGATCACGTCCACGTCGATGCGCCGGCCCAGCTCGGTCAGCGAGGAGACAGCCGCATGGATGATCTTGCTGGAGACGTCCTGCGCCGTGTCCTCGGCCAGCACACTGCGGTGCAGGTAGGAGCCCGAGACCGCCAGGTCCTGCGCCAGCGCCAGCATGAACTCGCGCACCGAGTCGTAGCCGAAGCTGCGGCAGGTGCGTACGATGGTCGGCATGGACACGCCCGCCTGCTGCGCCAGCTGCTCCACCGTGGCCGCCACGGCAGCGCGCGGGTCTTCGAGCACGGCACGCACCACGCTGCGCTGCGCCTCGGGCAGGCTGTCCTGGCGCTCGCGCAATTGCTGCAGCAGGCCCGGCGTGGGGCTGGGCGGCTGGGTGGAGGACGACGGCGAAGGAGGCCGGCTGCTGTTCATGCGCTTCTCCGCGTCTCAGAACCGGGTGCTGATGGCGCCCGTGATGGCGCCATCGTCTTCCACCAGCGGCATCCAGCGCCACTTGTCGAAGGTGGTGCAGGGGTGCGAGATGCCCAGCGCCACGCGGTCGCCCACACGGGGCGCAGCGGCGTCGCCGGCTGCGGCATCGAAGCGCAGGTAGGCATGCTGGTCATTCAAGGCGCTCACGCTCCAGCCGGCCGGGGCGGCCGCCGCCGTGCGCTCGCCGCGCCGCGCCAGCTGCACCGGGATGGGCATCTCCAGGTCGTAGGAGATGTCGCGGCGCCCGCAGGTCAGCAGGGCCAGGCCCGGCTCCGGCACCGACTGCACCATGGCCCAGACCGTGAGGGCCGGGCGCAGCGAGGTATCGAGCCCTTCGCGCTGCTCCACGTTCTTGAGGAAGCGCGCGTAGTTGCCATGGTCGTGCGTCACATAGCAGCCCGAGCGCAGCACGCCCTCCACGGGGCGCGACAGGCCCTGGGCCTGCAGCAGCGGCACCACCAGGTCGAACACGGCCGAGCCGCCCGCGGTGAGCAGGATGCGGTCCTGTGCGAACAGGTGCCCTGCATCGCAGGCGCGTGCCACCTCCATCACGCGGCGCACCAGGGCCGTCACCTCGCGGGCGTCGTGCTCGTTGTCGCAGCGCGCCACGCCGCCCTCATAGCATTCGATGCCATCGAACTGCACGGCCTGCGACGCCGCCAGCGCACGCGCCAGGGCCAGTGCCTCGTCCAGCGTGCGGCAGCCGGTGCGCTGGCCGGGGATGCCCATCTCCAGCAGCACGTTGAACACACGGGCACTGCCGCGGCGCTGCTTCCAGTCCTCCACCAGTGCGAGCTGCGCCAGCGAGTCGACAAGGAACCACACCGTGAGATCGGCGTGACGGGCCAGCAGTGCATCGAGCGCATCCAGGTCGGCATCGCAGACCACCTGGTTGGCGATGATGATGCGGCGCGCACCGGCTTGCACCCCCACCGCGACCTGGAAGGCCGTGGCGAAGGTCAGGCCCCAGGCACCGCCCGCCAGCTGCTGTGCAAAGAGCTGGGGCGACATGGTGGTCTTGCCGTGCGGCGCCAGGGCGATGCCCTTGCGCTTGGCAAAATCCTGCATCCAGGCCAGGTTGTGCGCCAGCGCCGTGCGGCTGAGCACTGCCAGCGGGAAAGCCAGGTCGTCGGCCAGCACATTCCAGCCGCGTGCGGCGATCTCGCTGGCGCGGCAGGGCGCCGCCGCGATGGGAAAGCTCTTGCTGGTGGCGTCCAGGGTGAAGTCAGTGGTGGTGTTCGTCATGTCGTTTCGTCATGTTGGAGGGACGCAGCGGGGCTGCGCCGGTCAGATGTCGTCGCGCCAGCAGGCCTTCCAGTGCTCGGTGCCCACGGGGCGCAGGGCCATGTCGGCGCTGGCGCATTCGGCCACCGCATGCGGGCAGCGCGTGCGGAACACGCAGCCCGAGGGCGGATTGGCGGGGCTGGGCAGGTCGCCCTGCAGCAGGGGGATGGTACGCCGCTGCGCCGGGTCGGGGATGGGGGCCGCGGCCAGCAGGGCGCGCGTGTAGGGATGGGCTGGCCGCGCATACAGCGCGCTGGTGGGCGCGATCTCCATCACGCGGCCCAGGTACAGCACCACCACGCGGTCGCACAGGTACTCCACCACGTCCAGGTCGTGCGAGATGAACAGCAAGGTCAGGCCCAGCTGCTGCTTGAGGTCGCCCAGCAGGTTCACCACCTGCGCCTGGATCGACACGTCCAGCGCCGACAGCGGCTCCCCCCCCCCCCC
>NZ_AKJX01000287.1 GCF_000276605.1 Acidovorax sp. CF316
CAGGCGGCCGCCGGCGCTGCCACCCGCAGCCAGCAGCTGGTGGCGCCGCCGCGCGGCCTGTCGCGGCGCGGGCAACTGATCGCCGACACAGCGGCGCGCTGGAACCCGCCGGTGGCGGTGGCGCGGGCCTTTCGCATGGGAGCGCCCGAGGTGGACACGTTTCCGTACGCGGTGTGGGACCGCCTGGCGCGCCAGGCCGGCCCCGGCCAGCGCGCGGCGCGCGCCCAGTACCTGGACCCGGCCGGCGACCCGCAGCTGCGCGAGGCGGTGGCGCAGTGGCTGTGGGCCTCGCGCGGCATCCGCTGCGACGCAGGCCAGGTGGTGGTGTGCTCGGGCTCGCAGCAGGCCATCGACCTGATCGCGCGGCTGCTGCTGGACGGGGGTGACGAGGTGCTGGTGGAAGACCCGGGCTACCCCGGCATCCGCGCGGCGCTGCTGGGCCATGGCGTGCTGGCCCGGCCCATGGCCATGGACTGCGAGGGCGCCTGCATCGCCGAGGCCACGCAGCGCTGGCCCGGCGCGCACATGGCGGTGGTGACGCCCACGCACCAGTACCCGACGGGCGTGCGCATGGGCCTGGCGCGGCGCCAGGCGCTGCTGCAGTGGGCGCGCACGCACGATGCCTGGGTGGTGGAGGATGACTACGACGGCGAGTTCCAGTACGGCGCGCAGCGCGTGCCGGCGCTGTGCAGCCTGCCGGGGTCGGAGCGGGTGCTGTACGTAGGCACCTTTTCCAAGACCCTGCACCCGGGGCTGCGCCTGGGCTTCATCGTCGCGCCGCCGGCGCTGGTGCAGCCCTTTGCCATGGCGCGTGCCATCACCGACCGGCATGCACCCGGCGATGCGCAGGCGGTGCTCGCGCAGTTCATTGCCGAAGGCCACCTGCTGCGCCACCTGCGCCAGATGCGCGAGCTGTACCAGGCGCGCCAGCAGGCCCTGCGCGATGCGCTGGCCGATGCCAGCGACGGCGCCCTGCAGCTGGCCGCGAGCGACCGCGGCATGCACCTGCTGTGCGAGCGCACGCCGGGCAGCGACGACGAAACCCTGTGCCGCCAGGCCCAGGCGGCGGGGGTGATGCTGGCGCCGCTGTCGCGCTACGTGATGGCGTCAGAGCGGCGCGGCTGGCTGTTCGGCTACGCGGGTTTCGACATCGCCGAGATCACGGCCGCGGCGCGGATTGTGGGCCAGCTGGCCCGGCGCCTGCCGCGCACCTGACCACTCAACTCACTGCGCGCTTTTCCACCAGCTTTGCGATAGGGCGGGGTTGCGGATGTCCAGGCGCTCGCCCATCACCGGTGCCACCAGGGGCACGCTGGCGGCCGCGGCCAGCTGGGTGATGCGGTCGAAGGGCTCGTGCCAAGGGTGCAGGGCCAGGTCGAAGGTGCCGTTGTGGATGGGCATCATGTGGTGGCCGCGCACGTCGCGGTGGGCCTGCAGGCTTTCCTCGGGCTGCATGTGCACATCGGGCCACTGGGCGTCGTAGGCGCCGGTCTCGACCATGGTCAGGTCGAAGGGGCCGTAGCGCTCGCCGATGGCCTTGAAGCCGTCGAAGTAACCCGTGTCGCCGCTGAAGAAGATGCGCGTGTCGCCGGCCATGATGACCCACGAGGCCCACAGCGTGCGGTTGCCGTCCGACAGCGTGCGGCCCGAGAAGTGCTGGGCCGGGGTGGCGACGAATTTCACGCCGCCCACGCTGGTGCCCTGCCACCAATCGAACTGCTGCACCTTGGCGGCCGGCACGCCCCAAGCGATGAGGCGGTCGCCCACGCCCAGGGGGGTGAGGAAATGCTCGACCTTGGGCGCGAGCTTCTGGATGGCGTCGAAGTCCAGGTGGTCGTAGTGGTCGTGCGAGAGCACCACGCCGGTGATGGGGGGCAGCTCGTCGATGGTGAGCGGTGGCGCGTGGAAGCGCTTGGGCCCGGCGAACTGGAAGGGCGAGGCGCGCTCGGAGAACACCGGGTCGGTGAGCCAGAACTTGCCGTCGAGCTTGATCAGCATGGTCGAATGGCCCAGGCGCCACAGGCTCTGGTCGGGCGCGGCCAGCACATCGGCCTGGGTCAGCGGCTTGACCTCGATGGGCTTGCTGGGCACGGTATTGGCGGGCTTGTCGGTGGCAAATTTCCAGAAGATGGCCACGGTCTTGAAGAAGCCGGGCGCCTGGCGCGGCGCAACGTTGCGGAACTTGCCGTCCCGGTACTGGGGCGACGCCTCGTACGAACCCGAGGGCGGGGTGGCACAGGAAATGATGCTGTAGGCCATGGCGGTGATTGCGGTGAGGAGGAGGAGGATGCGGGGCACGCGGCGGAACATGGGGACTGCCTTTTCTGAAAAGTGCACTGCACAGTGTAGTGTTGTTTCTGAAAAAGTAAACTACCCGGTGTAAAATTTCTCCTATGCACCCGATAGTCCCCACCGCCGCCCCGACCCGCCTGACCGACCGCAAGCGCGAGGCCATCGTGCAGGCCGCGATTGCCGAGTTCCGCGAGAACGGCTTTGCCGGCACCAGCATGGACCGGGTGGCGGCCGCGGCCGATGTCTCCAAGCGCACGGTGTACAACCACTTCCCGAGCAAGGACGAGCTGTTCGAGGCCATCCTGGCCCAGATGTGGGAGCGCAGCCATGCGCAGGCCGAGATCCGCTACGACGCGGACGGCCCGCTGCGCGCGCAGCTGCTGGCCGTGCTGGAGCAGAAGATGCAGATGCTGGACGACGCGAGCTTCATCGACCTGTCGCGCGTGGCCATGGCCGAGCTGATGCACACACCCGAACGCGCCCGTGCCCTGGTGGACCGCCTGTCCGAAAAGGAAGAGGGCCTGCCGCAGTGGCTGCGCGCCGCCCAGCAGGACGGCCGCCTGCGCGCCGGGGTGGACCCGCAGTACGCCGCCCACCAGCTGCACGGGCTGGTCAAGTCCTTCGCCTTCTGGCCCCAGCTGGCCATGGGCCAGCCGCCGCTGGCCCCCGCGCTGCGCCAGCAGGTGCTGGAGGATGCGGTGGACATGTTCCTGGGCTTCTACGCCGTCGCGGTACCGGGCTGATTGATTGGCGCGTGCGGCGTATGCTGCCGGCCCATGACAGTCCAGCAGCAGCAACAACCCTCCCAGATCCTCTTTCTCCCGGGCGTCGGAGGCGACCCGCAGTTCTGGCAGCCCGTGTCCGGCCTGCTGGATCACCCAGCCGCCCGCCGGCTGATGGGCTGGACAGGCTTCGGCCCGGTGCCGGCCGACCCCGCCGTGCGCGGGATGGAGGACCTGGTGGCGCGGGTGGTGGATGCCATCGACCAGCCCACCGCGTTGGTCGCCCAGTCGATGGGCGGCATCGTGGCCGTCCAGGCCGCGCTGCGGCGCCCCGGGCTGGTCACGCACCTGGTGCTCACCGCCACCTCGGGCGGCGTCGACATGGCCGCCCATGGCGCGCAGGACTGGCGGCCGGCCTTCGCCCAGGCCCACCCCACGGTGCCGCCCTGGTTCGCCGACTACCGCGAGGACCTGAGCGGCGCCCTGGCCACCTTGGCGGCGCCCACGCTGCTGCTGTGGGGCGATGCCGACCCGATCAGCCCCGTGGGCGTGGGTCGGCGCCTGCTGGCGCTGCTGCCCCGGAGCCGGCTGCACGTGGTACCCGGTGGCGCGCACGATCTCGCGAACCGGCATGCGGCGCAGGTGGCTCCGCTGATCGCAGTCCACCTGGGTGGCGGCGCCTGACTTTGCACTACGCTCGGCGCTTTGCACTCCCGAGCCCCACGAACCCCATGCCCACCGCTCCCTACCTCGACACTGCGCCCGTGCTCGGCACCGGCGTCTTCCTCCACGACTCGGCCCAGGTGATCGGCGACGTCACCCTGGGCAAGGACGCCTCCGTGTGGTGCAACGCCGTGCTGCGCGGCGATGTGAACCGCATTGTGGTGGGGGAGGCCAGCAATGTGCAGGACCTGACCATGGGCCATGTCTCGCACCGCAATGCCAGCAAGCCCGAGGGCTCGCCGCTCATCATCGGCAGCCATGTGACCATCGGCCACGCGGTGATCCTGCACGGCTGCCGCATTGGAAATGAGTGCCTGATCGGCATGGGCTCGATCGTCATGGACGACGCCGTCATCGGCGACCGCGTGATGCTGGGCGCCGGCAGCCTGGTGTCCCCCGGCAAGGTGCTGGAAAGTGGCAACCTCTACATCGGCCGGCCTGCGGTGCGCCAGCGTGCGCTGACCGACCAGGAAATCGCCTACCTGCGCTATTCGGCCGAGCACTATGTGCGCGTGAAGAACAACTACCTGGCCGGCACGCCAGACGTGGCGGTGGAGCCGCCGCCCCAACCGCTGTAAGGCCGACGCGCCCACCGGGTAAGGGCCAGGCGGGATAATCGGGCACTTCCACGATTCCCCTTGAGGCGGCACTGCATCGCCCGTCCGCCCCCACCATGTCTGCCGCCCCACCGCTTCGCGTCCTGTCCGTCATCCCGCCGATGACGCAGCTGAACACGCCCTACCCGTCGACGGCCTACCTCACGGGTTTCCTGCGCTCGCGCGGCATCACGGCGGTGCAGGAGGACCTGGCGCTGGCGCTGGTGCTGCAGCTGCTCTCGCCCGAGGGCTTGCGCGCCGTGGCGGCCAAGGTGGATGCGCTGCCCGCCAAGAAGCACAGCCCGGCCGTGCAGGCCTTCGCGGCGCAGCGCGACCGCTACCTGGCCACCATCGCGCCCACCATCGCCTTCCTGCAGGGGCGCGACACCACGCTGGCGCACCGCATCGTGGGCCGCAACTTCCTGCCCGAGGGGCCGCGCTTTGCCACGCTCGACGTCTACGTGGACGACGAGGGCGGGGACCCGCTGGGCTGGGCCTTCGGCGCACTGGGCCTGCACGACCGGGCCAAGCACCTGGCCACGCTGTACCTCAACGACCTGGCCGACGTGCTGCGCGACGCGGTGGACAAGCGCTTCGAGTTCGTGCGCTACGCCGAGTCGCTGGCCGGCAGCCAACCCACCTTCGACCCGCTGGCCGCGGCGCTGGCCGAGCCCCTGAACCTGGTGGACGAGACCCTGCGCACGCTGGCCCTGGCCGCGGTGGAGCGCCATGCGCCCACGGTGGCGCTGCTGTCCGTGCCCTTCCCCGGGGCGGTGTACGCGGCCTTTCGCATCGCGCAGGCGATCAAGGCGGCGCACCCGCACATCGTCACCGTGCTGGGCGGCGGCTTCGTGAACACCGAGCTGCGCGACCTGACCGAGCCGCGCGTGTTCGACCACTTCGACTACGTGGCGCTGGACGCGGGCGAGCGCCCGCTGCTGGCGCTGCTGGAGCATGTGCAGGGCCAGCGCGGGCGCCAGCGCCTGGTGCGCACCTTCGTGCGCGACGCAGACACGCAGGCCGTGCGCTACATCAACATGCAGGAGGCGGACATCGCCTTCGCCGAGGTGGGCACGCCCACCTGGGACGGGCTGCCGCTGGACAAGTACCTGTCGCTGCTGGACATGCTCAACCCCATGCACCGGTTGTGGAGCGACGGGCGCTGGAACAAGCTCACCGTGGCCCACGGCTGCTACTGGAAGAAGTGCAGCTTCTGCGACGTGAGCCTGGACTACATCAGCCGCTACGAAGGCGCCTCGGCCAGCGTGCTGGCCGACCGCATCGAGGCCATCGTGCGCGAGACGGGGCAGACGGGCTTCCACTTCGTGGACGAGGCGGCCCCGCCCAAGGCGCTCAAGACCCTGGCCACCGAGCTGATCGCGCGCAACACGGGCATCTCGTGGTGGGGCAACATCCGCTTCGAGAAGACCTTCACGCCCGAACTGGCCGAACTGCTGGCCGACAGCGGCTGCATTGCCGTCTCGGGCGGGCTCGAAGTCGCCTCGGACCGGCTGCTCGACCTCATGAAGAAGGGCGTTTCGGTGGACCAGGTGGCGCGCGTGACGCGGGCCTTCACCGACGCGGGCATCCTGGTGCACGCCTACCTGATGTACGGCTTTCCGACGCAGACCGTGCAGGACACGGTGGACGCGCTCGAGTACGTGCGCCAGCTGTTCGCCAACGGCTGCATCCAGAGCGGCTTTTTCCACCGCTTTGCCTGCACCGTGCACTCGCCCGTGGGCAAGGCGCCCGAGGAATACGGCGTGACGCTGGAGCCCCTGCCGCCCGTGAGCTTCGCCAAGAACGACATCGGCTTCCACGACCCCACGGGCGTGGACCACGACGCGCTGGGCGGGGCGCTCAAGAAGGCCATCTACAACTACATGCACGGCATCGGCCTCGAGGAGGACGTGCGCAGCTGGTTCCCCTTCAAGGTGCCCAAGACGACCGTGCAACGCAACCGCATCGAGCGGGCGCTGCAGCAACGCGGCTGACCTCGGGAGGTCAGGCCGCAGCCACGAACGCGAGGATGTCGTCGAAGTCCTTGCGGTCCTTGGGCGTCTGGTACTTGTAGGCGGCGAACGACTGCTCAAGCATGCCGGTCAGCCGGTCGCGGTTTTCCCGCAGCTCCGCCTTCCACGCCGGGTCGCGCACCAGCAGCTTGAAGATGGCGAGCTTGCCGTCCAGGTTCCCGTGCATGGCGTCGAACGAGGTGGCCGTGAACTCCAGCAGATTGGCCAGCTTGGGCAGGCCGCGGGTGCCGGCACCCTTGTCCAGCAGCGACTGCACGATCTTGGCCTGGTGATAATAGATGGCGATCTCGATGGGGTAGCTGGTTTCCGAAGATCCCTTCTCGCGCAGGTCAGGATCGGCGCCATGCTCCAGCAGCAGGTCCACGATCTTGGGCGCGGAGAACCGGCAGGCCTCGTAGAGGTTGGGAGACCCCTTGTGCGGCAGGTTGGGGTCGGCGCCATGCTCCAGCATCAGTTGCACGACCTTCACGCGCTTGTCGGTGATGGCCTTGTTCAGGCAGGAGTAGCCCGAGGAGAACTTGCTGTTGGGGTCCGCCCCCTTTTCCAGCAGGGCCTGCACGGTGGCCTGGTTCTTGGAGAACCCGATGGCGCGGATGAAGGCATAGGTCGGGTCGTTCTGCTCGCGCTCGGCGGCCTCGATGGCCCTGCCCACGCGGCCCAGCTGGGCGGTCGGGGCCAGGGTCTTCATCAGCGCCACCACGTCGGCGGGCGGCTTCTTCCTGCCGTCGATGAAACCGTATTCGAGCTTGCGCGCCACCTCGTCATCGACCAGTTCCGCATGCAGGGCGTGGCAGACCTTGGACAGGGGGGCGATGAAGTCCCCGACGTCGGTGGAGCCTGCGGTAAAGACCGCGTCGATCACCCGGCCCGAGCGCCCATAGTGGTCGAAGCCCAGGTGGTCCGTGGGGTGGATGGCGATCTTGCGGGCCGCGAAGAAAGCCTTGATGGCCGCTCCGAGCGGTGCGCCATCGGGGGTGCTGAAAACGGCATGCAAGGCATCGGCATCGGTGTCGTCCTTGCAGACCAGCGTGAATCGTGTCGTGCTTTCCATGTTCCCTCAAGGCATTGGTTTTTGCGGGCATCATATTTCGATGCAAGCACCTCGCCCGCCCTTCGCTGCCGCCATCTTCGACATGGACGGCCTGCTCATCGATTCCGAGCGCGCCACCCTGCGTGCCTGGACCGATGCGGCCCTGGCCCTGGGCGTAGTGCTGCGCGAGAGCGACTACCTGCAGGTGGTGGGCAAGGCGGCGCAGGACTCGCACGCCATTTTGCAGAGGCATCTGGGTGGGGTGGCGCCGTTCGAGCAGGCCATGGGGGCGGTACGGGCCGCGCTGGAGGAAGGGGAGGGCAGGGAGCTGCTGTTCCCGCTCAAGCCCGGCGCGGCCGCGCTGCTCGCGCGATTGCAGGCCGCGGGCATTCCGTGTGCGGTGGCCTCGTCCTCGCGCACCGACGAGATCGCGCAGCGCCTGGCGCGCGTGGGCGTGCTGCCGCACTTCAAGGCCGTGGCCGGGGGCAACGAGGTGCTGCGCGGCAAGCCCGACCCGGCGCTGTATGCGCTGGCGGCCGCACGCCTGGATGTGGACCCGGCGCTGTGCCTGGCCTTCGAGGACAGCCACAACGGTGCCTGCGCGGCGCTGGCCGCGGGCATGGGCCTGGTGGTGGTGCCCGATTTGCTGCAGCCCGCATCCGAGGTGGCGCAGGCCTGCGTGGCGGTGCTCGGCTCGCTGCAAGAGGCCCTGCCCGAGCTGCCGCGCTGGTTCACGCGCGGCGCCTGACGGTACTCAGATGGCGGTCTGCGACTCGGCCTCGAGCACCTTGCGGCGTGCCATGGCCAGGTTGGCGCGGCTGCGGTCGAGCACGTAGTAGATGAACAGGCCGTCGTGCTTTTCCACCGGGCGGATGATGTGGTACTGGTGGGTTAGCGTGATCAGGATGTCCTCGATGCTCCCCTGCATGCCCAGCGACTTCATGGTCTTCATCTTGGCGCGCACGACCTCGGTGTTGCCCGCGGCAGCCAGCTCCAGGTCCATGCCGCTGCCCACGGACTCGAGCAGCATGCCGCTGTTGTAGTCCACCAGCGCGGCGCACATCGCGCCCTCGGTCTGCATCAGCTGGTTCAGGAGTTCTTTGGGGGTCAATGCCATGGCGGGGTCTCCGGTGGTGGTGGAACAAGGGAACGGGAACGGCAATGGAAGGGGGTCAGCCCGGCTGCGGCACCGTGGCGCAGGCAGCAATCACCTGGTCGGCGGTGTTGCGGCAGCTCCAGAGCAGCTTTCCCAGCAGCGATGATTCGTTGGTGACCACGGTGAGCACCAGGTCGCCGGAAGGCACGGACAGGTTCATCGAGACGATGTGGCCGCTGCCCGATTCGAGGATCAGCCGCTCGGGCGCGCTGTGGCCGGCCTCGCGCGTCATGGCGCCGGCCAGCGCGCTGAGCGAGCCGGACATGGCCGACAGCTTGTCGGCATCCTGGCTGTCCGAGAGCGTGGAGGCCACGGTGAAGCCATCGGCGCTGGCCAGCGTGGCGCTCAGGATGCCCGGGGTGCCGCGCTGCAGTTCACCGAGCAGCCCGGCCAGCTGCGCGATGGTGACCAGGCGCAAGGACGTGGCGACAGGCGCCAGGCCAGGGGTACCGCCGATGTTGCTGCTGCTACTCATGTTCGATCTCCGCCATGCTCACCAGAACCGACAGCAGGAGGCGCACGTCGGCATCGCGCCGCACGTCCACCTCCAGCACCGGAGGGTTGTACCCCAGGGCGCCCAGTTGCTCGCAGTAGTCGGCGATGCCGGGCGAGGGGTGGGTGTCGAGCCGGCCCACGCCGACCACCGTGCGCCGGGCCGGCACATGCGGCGCAAAGGCCTTGAGGTAGCGCGCCACCTCGCCCACGGGGTCGCGCTGGGAGTTGTCGGCCAGCACGATCAGGCCGAAGGCGCCCGCGCCCAGGATGTCCCACATGAAGCGAAAGCGCTCCTGGCCGGGCGTGCCGAAGAGCTTGAGCTTCCACTGGCCGCCATCCATCTGGCACTCGCCGTAGTCCAGGCCCACGGTGGTCATGGTCTTGCCGGGCATGGGCAGCTCCGCCCAGCCGGTGATGGGCACGTCCGTGGACAGGGCCTGGCCATCGCTGATGGCCTGGATCGCGGTGGTCTTGCCGGCGCCCATGGGGCCGGTGAAAACGATCTTGAGATCGCGGGAGCCGCCTGCAAACACCGCAGGCGCGGAGGAGGGCGTCACCATAGCTTGAGCCGTTCTCGAAGATTGCCGAGCCAGCCTGCGGGGGCGGCGGCAGGAACAGGGGTCTTGGCCGCCGGCGCAGGGGCCGCCACGGCGGTAGCGGCAGCCGCAGGCGCGGTCTCCTCCACCGCCAGGCCCAGGGCCAGGCTGGCTTCGAGGAACCAGCGCACCGTCGCTTCGGGCACGCCGCTCTTGGCGCACAGCTGCTCGTAGCTCAGGGCCCGGCTGGTGAGCAGCGCCGCCAGGCGCGGGTGGCCTGCAGACGACAGGCCGATGGCATCGGGCCAGCGTAGCAGCCGGTAGTGGCCCGTGCGCACCGGTGCGCTGGCACCCTTCTGCGCCAGTCGCATCGCCAGGCTCCACAGCAGCTGCCGCAGGCTGTGCGAGGGCACGGAGCGGATGAGCTCTTCCTCGACCGGGCTCACGCGATGCGGCTCGCCCAGTGTGTAGGCGCCCGAGAGCAGCACCTCCATGGGCATGGAGGTGTGCACCAATTGCTGCACGAAGTCGAACACGACCTGCTGGCCCGCGCTCATGGGCACCACGGCGCGGCGGCGCTCGGCCGTGCGGGTGTGCTCACCGAGCAGTTCGAACAGGGCGCGCTGGCCCTTGACCGGATCGAACTGCGACACGCCGTATACCCGCTGGGTGGCCGACTGCAGCACGGCGATGACGTTGCTCATGCGCAGCGGCGTGGCCACGGTGAGGTCAGCGGTCTGCTCCAGCGCCGCGCTGGTGTCGGCGGGGTCGAGCACGCGCACCGTGATGCAGGGCGCATGGAAACGGTAGGGCCAGTGGCCCGGAACGAAGACCACATTGCACTCGGCCAGCTGCTCGCTGAAGCGCGCGCGGATGTTCACGCCGCCGTCGAGCAGGCGCACCAGGGCGCGCAGCACCAGTTGGTCCTTCTGCGCAATGTCCTGGGTACCGATGACCAGCCCGTCGCCCATATCCGTCAAGCCCCCTGTGCAGCAGGATGGCGCCCGTGAAGGCGGCCATGGATGGCCCGGCCCGCGCTCGAAGCAGGAAGATCAGGAGCAGAAACGGCGAGTGCGGGACCTGGGCGGTGTTGCATCGCTGGGGCGGCCTCTCGGTTGGGTGTGATGACCACTGAGACGGCGGTTTCCCTGAGCAACCCTGGATTTCAACGTGGCAGTCCCGCTGTCGTGGGTGCCGAGACATGCTCTCGGTACCGGTAGACCGGTGACTTTGCGGGCCCGGCTTTCGCACGGGGGTGCCGTTTCAGTGCTTTTCAGTATAGGGGAATGGGTTGCGCTGGCAACCATTGAATGGCGCACAGCAACGCCCGCACCCGACGCGCATTCCCAGGGTGTTGTTCTGGCGCATACACCGGCAGGGCGGCCTGCGCGGCGCGGGCCAGGCTACTTCTGCTTCTGGTAGGCCTTGTCGGCCGGGGGACCGCGGTCCGTGTCCTGCAGGCCGCGCTGCACGTCGCGGTAGGCCTGCTGTACCTGGGCGTCGGGCTTGCCATGGGTCATGTCGACCGACTGGTCGCGCTCGTGCGGCAGCTTGGGGTTTTCTTCCTGGGCGGCGTTGGCCGCATCGGCGTCGCCGCGGGTGGGGGTGGCGGCGGACTGGCGCTTGGTGGTGTCCACCGAGGCTTCGGTCGTGCGGGGATCGGCGGTCGTGGGCATGGGGTTTTCCTTTGGGCGCCACAGAAGCGCAGGTGGGTCGTTGACCATCGTAGGAGCACCGGCCATGGGGCGGTGTAGGCCCATTCCCCATCTGCACGACAGGATGCCCAAGTCGCAAAACACTGTATGCCCAACCATATGCCACACTCTCGTCCTTATGTCTTCAACAGAGTGGGCCCAGGCGGCCCTGCAGTCGTTCGATGCGGTGGTGCAGGCCACGCCGGGGTTTCGCAGCCGCGGCGGGCAGCGGCGCATGGCCGAGCAGGTGGCGCAGACCTTCAGCCATGCCACGCTGGGCAAGGTGGACGAAGAGGCGGGCGAGGCCGCGCCCACCCGCTCGATCGCCGTGATCCAGGCCGGCACGGGCGTGGGCAAGTCGCTGGCCTACTGCGCACCCGCGATCGCCATGGCGCTGTCGCGCGGCACGCGGGTGCTCATCTCCACCGCCACGGTGGCGCTGCAGGAGCAGTTGGTGAACAAGGACCTGCCGGCCCTGGCCCAATTGCTGCCCCAGCCCTTCAAGTTCGCACTGGCCAAGGGGCGCGGGCGCTATGTGTGCAAGCTCAAGCTCGACCGCCTGGCCGGCACCGGCGAGGCCGAAGACGAGCCCGAAGACGACCTGTTTGCCGAGGAAGAGGCCGCCGCACGCGCCAAGCGCCCGCGCCAGGAGACCGAGGCGCGCATCCAGTTCTACTCGGCCATGTCGCAGACCCTGGCCAAGGGCGCCTGGGACGGTGACCGTGACAGCCTGGACACGCCGCCCGAGCCCGAGGTCTGGAGCGCCGTGGCGGCCGAGGGCGCCTCCTGCACCGGCAAGCACTGCCCGGCCTTCAGCCAGTGCACCTACTACGACAAGCGCAAGGAACTGGTCGGTGCCCAGGTGATCGTCGCCAACCACGACTTGCTGCTGTCGTCCCTGGGCGCGCGCGTGCTGCCCGAGCTGGACAATTGCCTGCTGGTGCTCGACGAGGCGCACCACCTGCCCGCGACCGCGCTGGACCAGTTCGCCTGCAGCATGGACCTGAGCCGCGTGACCTGGATCGAGCGCCTGGCCAGCCGCGGCCTGCGCATCGGCGCGCTGCTGGAGGTCGAAGAAATCGCCGACATCCCCAAGCACTCGGGCCAGCTGCGCCAGACGCTGCAGGACCTGGCGCGCATCGTGATGGACGTCTACGGCCCGGCCCTCAAGAGCCAGAAGGACGCCTGGGGCCCGGCGCGCGTGCGCGTGCCGCGCGGCGTGCTGCCCGAGCCCCTGATCGCCCCGCTCGGGCTGCTGGCCGCGAGCGCCGACGGTTTTCTCGAAGCGCTGCGCGCTATCTCCAAGGCGCTGCGCGCCGAGATGCGCGACAAGCCCGACGAGGCGCGCCTCCTGTCCACCCTGTACGCGCAGATCGGCATGCTGGCCCCGCGCCTGGAAGAGCTGCACGCCACCGCCCAGCTGCTGCTGCAGGATGCGCCCGAGGGCGCGGTGCCGGCGGCCAAGTGGTTCACGCTGGAGGTGGAGGGCGACTTCATCGTCGTCAAGGCGCATGCCAGCCCGATATTGCCCGGCACCACCTTGCGCAATCACCTGTGGAGCGCCGTGCGCGGCGCGGTGCTGACCTCGGCCACCCTTACCAGCTGCGGGCATTTCGAATTCTTCATGCGCGAGTCGGGCCTGCACGGCGATGCGGCCGCCACCACGCTGGAGGTGCCGAGCCCCTTCGACTATGCCGCCCAGGGCACACTGATCGCGGCCGAGACCCACGCCGACCCGAAGAACGCGGCCCAGTTCACGGCCGAGATGGTCGAGGCGCTGCTCTACGACATCGCCAACGTGGAATACGGCGCGCTGGTGCTGTTCACCTCGCGCGAACAGATGCGCCAGGCCGTCGATGCCCTGCCCACCGCCATGCGCAGCGTGGTACTGGTGCAGAACGCGCTGCCGCGAACGCAGCTGCTCAAGCGCCACCGCGAGCGCGTGGCCGACGGACAGCCCTCGGTGATCTTCGGCATGCAGTCCTTCGGCGAGGGGCTGGACCTGCCGGGCCGGCTGTGCGAGTCGGTGTTCATCACCAAGCTGCCCTTCGCCCCGCCCGACGACCCGGTGGGCGAAGCCCGTGCCGAATGGCTGCGCGCCGTGGGGCGCGACCCCTTCAGCGAGCTGGTGGTGCCGGCCACCGCGATCCGCCTGGCCCAATGGGTGGGCCGCGCCATCCGCACCGAGGAAGACCAGGCCCATGTGTACTGCTACGACAAGCGGCTCATGAACACCTCGTACGGGCAGCGTCTGCTCAAGGGCCTGCCCCCGTTTGCGCTGGAGCAGCGCAAGCCGCGCTGAGCGCTGTCGGACAAACGCCCTACGCAAGCCGGGCCCGAGACCGACGCCTGCGCACCTCTTGGCGGCCTACAGTGAATTTTTACCCATTCACCATCTGCCGGAGGCCCCCATGCAACACGAAACCCCCGCCCGCGAGACGCTGTGGAAGCTGATCAAGGACATCAAATTCGGCATGCTCACCCACCGCCATGCCAATGGCATGCTGCACGCGCACCCGCTGACCACGCAGAATCGCAGCATCGACGAGCAGTCGCTGCTGTACTTCTTCATCCCGCGCAATGGCGAGCTCTACGGCCGCCTGCTGACCGATGGCCAGGTCAACGTGTCGTATGCCGACCCGGGTGATGACAGCTATGTGTCCCTGTCGGGCCAGGCCAGCTTCGTCGAGGACCTGGCGCAGAAGGAAGCCCTGTGGTCACCCATGGCCAAGGCCTGGTTCCCGGCGGGCCATACCGACCCCAACCTGGCACTGCTGGCCGTGCGCATCGGCCATGCCGAGTTCTGGGACGTCAAGGAAAGCAAGATGGTGCAGCTGTACAAGATGGCCAAGGCCGCCATCACCGGCGAGCAGCCGCGCGACCTGGGCGAGCACCAGGAACTGACGCTGTCCTGAGGCAGCACCGTGAACACCGCGGTGCGCCCGCCCCTGCGCACCATCCATGACCGGACGTGAGGAGATTGCCATGAGCAGCAAGGGAAACCAGCCAGACGACGTGAATGCCGGCAGCGACGGCAGCGGCAAGGTCGCCAACGCCCACAACAGCGCAGGCGACAAGGCCACGCAAATCAACCAGGGCCGCCGCACGCCCGAGAGCCGTGGCGACCGCGACACCCACCTGGGCAGCGGCAACCAGGGCCAGTCCCGCCAGGGCGGTGCTGGCAGCAGCAGCGGTGGTGGGAGCCGCGGCGCGGGTTGAGCCCGCGAACGACCGCCACGCACCAGAAAGGGCCCTCGGGCTCTTTCTTTTTGATCGCCTGCCCTTGAAAACGCCGATAAACCATCCAATTACCATCCATATGGATGGCACAAGACGGCCAGAAGGCACACTATGACCCCCACTTCCAGCACCCCCCTGGCCCTGCGCAGCAAGGTCCCCGATTCGGAAAAGATCACCATCAACCTCGGCTATGTGGACCTGGGACACATCGATCTGCTGGTATCGGAGGGCTTCTACGCCAACCGCACGGATTTCATCCGCACCGCCATCCGCAACCAGCTGAGCACCCAGAACGAGGCGGTGCGCCAGGTGGTGGCACGCAAGATGCTCGTGCTGGGACTGCAGCGTTTCGGCCGCACCGACCTGGAGACCGTGCAGGCCGCCGGCCAGACGCTGGAGATCCGCGTGCTGGGCCTGGCCAGCATCGAGGACGACGTGCCGCCCGAGCTGGCAAAAGCGACCATCGCCTCGGTCACCGTGCTCGGGGCGTTCCACGCCAGCCCGGCGGTCAAGGCGGCCCTGGCGGGCCGCATCGGTTGAGACAAGCGCCCACCGTGGCGCGGTGCCCAGCGCACCACAACGGCGATTTCTTTCGTCCTCCATTCCAGACCGGCCCTTTCGAGCGGCGGCATTCCGAGACAAAACCGACGGCACCGGCCGCCCCCTGGGCAGCGGTGCCATGCACGGCGCACGCCCTACCAGCTCACCCAAGGACCTTCCAATGGACTGGAACCACAATCTCAAGCAACTCCTCGGCAACGCCACCGACCTGGTGCGCAAGGGCCAGCTGGCCGATGCCACCCGCGCCATCCAGCAGGCCCTGGGCGGCACGCCCGCCATGGCAGGCACGGCAGCACCCCATGCCGCTGCGACGGCCACCCAGCGCGAAGGCGCCAGGGCGGGGATGCCCGGGACCGCAGCATCCGGCCCAGGCTGGCGCACCGGATTTGCGCAGGCCGACATCGAAGACGCCGTGGTGATCGACCTAGCGGACGACAAACCGCCCCGCACCCCGCCGTCCCCCGATCCCGCACCCGCCAGTGCCCGCGGCCATGCCGCCAAGCCAGCGCCCGGCAGCTTCACCCGGGTGGCCTTCGCGCTGGCTGGTGCCCCGCAGGACCATTACTACCTGTACGTGCCGCCCGGTGCCGACACCGGCGCCCCCATGCCCCTGGTGCTCATGCTGCACGGCTGCACCCAGGACCCGGAGGACTTCGCCACCGGCACGGGCATGAACGGCGCGGCGGCGCGGGCGAATGCCCTGGTGCTCTACCCCGCCCAGGCGGGCAGTGCCAACCCCAAGGCCTGCTGGAACTGGTTCCGGCCCCAGGACCAGCGGCGCGGCGGCGGCGAGCCGGCCACGCTGGTGGCCATGGTGCGCGAGGTGATGGCACGCCACCCGGTGGACGGCAACCGCGTCTATGTGGCGGGCCTCTCGGCCGGCGGTGCCATGGCGGCCCTGCTGGCACGCGAATACCCCGAGCTGTTTGCCGCCGTGGGCGTGCACTCGGGCCTGTCGGCCGGTGCGGCGCAGAACGTGATGGCCGCGCTCTCGGCGATGAAGACCGGCGCCAAGCCCGCCAGCACCAGCCCGTTCGCGGCGACCACGCCCCCGGTCATCCAGCTGGGCACGGCGCTGCCGCTGATCGTCTTCCATGGCGATGCCGATGCCACCGTGCACGCGCGCAATGGCGAGCAACTGGTGGAGGCGGCGCTGGCCGCCGCCGAGGGCGAGGTACGCCCTGCCGTGACCACGGGCCGCTCGGCCCACGGCCAGGGCTATACGCGCACCCTCTACCAGAGCGGCAACGCCACGCTGGCGGAGCACTGGGTGCTGCACGGTGGCGGCCACGCCTGGGCCGGTGGCGATGGCCGCGGCAGCCACACCGATCCCCGGGGCGTATCGGCCACCGAGGAGATGCTGCGCTTCTTCCTCGCACACCCCCGCTGTTGACCTCGGGCCGCGCGCCACCATAATTTGCCCCCGGGGCAACACGCACCGCCCCATCCATACCAACAGCAAGGTGCGGTAGCTGAGGGGGCAATTCACCGTGGAGAACGTCTACATCACCATCGCAGGACTGGTGGCCATCGGGCTGGTCGTCTACCTTGTCCGGCGCGCCAGGCGCCAGGACAGCACCCGCACCGACCTGAAGATCACCGGCGTGCACATCGACCCGCCGTCGGGCAGCGTGCTCGAGGCCAACACCCCCATCACCGTGACCCTGGACTACCGCTACAGCGCGCCCCGGGAGCCGCTGTATGTCTGGGTGAAGATCCTCGACACCACCTACGACTCGGTCTACGAGGGCTCTCGCGACTGCCTGGAGCCCGGCACGGGCCAGGTGACCCGCCGCGTGCACCTGACGCAGGCCGGCACTGTGCGCGAGCTGTTCATCGTGGCCAAGAACCAGGAATTCGTGGAGGTCTTCAACCAGGCGCTGGCGGTGGACTACACCTACGAACAGGCCGAGGTCGACGAGGAATGGCTGAACGACGGCAAGGGCTCGGAGATCACCGGCGTCAAGGTGTCCATTCCCTCGCCGGCCGTGGTCAAGGCCGGCACCCGCATCGACGTGGACGTCGCCTACGCGATCAACACCGAAGAAGGCCTCGATATCTGGGTCATCCCCGAGACGCAGGCCAACATGACCTACGAGGGCACCACGGGCAAGCAGGTGGGCACGGGCGTCGTGTCCAAGCATTTCACCGTCATCGACCCCGGCAAGCTCACCAGCGTCCGGCTGCTGATGAAGAACGCCGCCAGCCAGACGGTCTACGAGCGCATCGTGCCGGTGGACTACACCTATACGGCGGCCTGAAGCCCGCCTGGCAGGGCCGCAAACCCTGGGCCCGGGCCGGGGCAAGGGCTTCGGTTTATCCTCCAGGCCCCATGTCCCGTATCGCCGTCATCGACTTTGAAACCACGGGCGTCTCGCCCGGCCAGGGCGCGCGTGCCACCGAGGTGGCCATCGTGCTGCTGGAGAACGGCCGCGTGGTGGACCGCTTCCAGAGCCTGATGAAGACCGGCGCCTGGATCCCGGCCTTCATCACCCAGCTCACGGGCATCACCAATGCCATGGTGAATGCCGCGCCCGACGCGGCCGGGGTGATGCAGGACGCCGCCCGCTTCGTGGGCGATGCGCCCATGGTGGCGCACAACGCCGCGTTCGACAGCAAGTTCTGGCAGGCCGAGCTGGCCCTGGCCGGCGTGGCTGCGCCGCACCCGTTCGCCTGCACGGTGCTGCTCTCGCGCCGGCTGTACCCCGAGGCGCCGAGCCACAAGCTCGGCACGCTGGTGGACTACCACGGCCTGCCGCGCACGGGCCGGGCCCACCGGGCCCTGGCCGATGCCGAGATGGCCGCCGAGCTGCTGGCGCGCATGCAGCACGACCTGCGCCAGCGCTGGGGCGTGGCCGAGCCCGGCCATGCGCTCTTGATGGCGCTGCAGCGCTGCGCCAAGCCCGGTATCGGCAAGCTGCTCGCGCAGCATGGCAAGCCTGCGGTGCCGGTGCCCTGCTGACCGATCTCCCTGCCCGCAACCCTTGTTTGCCGGCGCGGGCATGCCGCGGATCGCCGAAAATACGCGGTTGCCTCCACGAACCGATCCACACACTTTTCCCATGACCGATACCACCCAAGCCCCACCGCTGCCCGACCACCTGTCCGTGGACCCGCGCAGCCCGCACCATGTCGCGGCCGTGTTCGAGCACGACATCGGCATCCGCTTCAATGGCAAGGACCGCACCGATGTGCAGGAGTACTGCGTCAGCGAAGGCTGGGTGAAGGTGCCCGCCGGCAAGACGCTGGACCGCAAGGGCCAGCCGCTGATGATCAAGCTCAAGGGCACGGTGGAAGCCTTCTACCGCCAGCCCGAATAAGCCACCCTCCGTCCCCTCCATGGACCTGTCGGCGCCCTGGGCCATCCACTGCGATGGCAGCGCCATCCCCAACCCGGGCCGCATGGGCCTGGGCGCCGTGCTGGTGGCGCCCGACGGCACGCGCCACGCCCTGTCGCAGGCCACGCACGCCACGGGCTGCAACAACGAGGCCGAGCTGCGTGCGCTGGTGATGGCGCTGAACGAAGCCCTCGCACGCGGCGCCAGCGCACTGCAGGTCTACAGCGACAGCAGCATCCTGGTGGAGCAGCTCGGCGAAGTGGCCGCGCCCCCCATCGAGCGCCTGGAACCCCTGTACGCCGCGGCACGCGCCCTGCTCAAAAGCTTCGATCAGGTGCAAATACAGTGGATTGCACGCCACCGCAATGGCGAGGCCGATGCGCTGGCGCGCGCGGCCTTGGGCGCGCCGCCCAAGCCCTCGGTACACCCGTCCCTGCGCGGCCTGCCCCGAAGGAAGCGGCGCAAAAGCCCGCCGTCCTGACCGCTCACACTCACCCTCACAAAGGATCGAACCCCATCGATGCCCGGTAGGCCGCGATCTTGGGCAACAGCACCTGGCGGCGCGCCAGGCTCTCGGGCGGCCAGTGCGCCTCGCGTTCGTAGTATTCGGGCACCACCGTGGCACCCGCCGGCAGCACCACCCAGGGCTGCTTCGAGAGGGTGAAGATATGGATGTCGGGCGGCAGGTGGTCGGGCGCGTCGAGCGTGCCCACGCGCACGAAGGAGACCAGCGGGCCCGCGCCCGCGTAGTGGCTCCACACAGCCACATGGCAGTGCGGGCAGCGCGCGATCTTCTGGCCCAGGCCGCTTTCCGAAGGCGTGTCGACCAGCGCCGGCTTGCCGCCCAGCAGGCGGATCCGGTCGGCCTCGATCATGGCGTTGAGGGCGAAGGAGGCGCCCGTCTCGCGCTGGCACCAGCGGCAATGGCAGCAATGCACGAACAGCGGCGCGGTCAGCATGCGGTAGCGCACATGGTGGCAGTCGCACCCGCCTTCGAGCGGGAACGGGGGCGTGGACGGAAACTGCATGGCGATCACTCCGTGGAGGGCCGCACGTTACGGCAAAAGCCGCGCCCTGTCACTCCCGTCTTTTCACGCCCCGCAGTCGGCAGCGCGTGCCAGCAGCAGGGCCTGTTCCTGCGCATTGCGCGTGAGCGTGGCCGCATGCGCGAACTGCACACGCGCTTCACCATGGCGGCCCAGCCTGGCCAGCAGGTCGCCGCGCACGCTGGGCAGCCAGTGGTAGTCGCGCAGGGCCGGGTCGGCGCCCAGGGCATCGACCAGGGCCAGCGCGGCGGCGGGGCCGTCGGCCATGCCCACGGCCACGGCCCGGTTCAGCGCCACGACGGGCGAAGGCGAGACCTGCAGCAGCGCGTCGTACAGCGCCACGATGTGCTGCCAGTCGGTGTCTTCGGCGCGGCGCGCACGCGCGTGGCAGGCCGCGATGGCGCCCTGCAGCGCATAGGGCCCCCAGGGGTGGCCGGCGCGGGCCAGCTGCTCGGCCCGCTCCAGCGCGGCCAGGCCGCGGCGCACCAGCAGATGGTCCCAGCGCGAGCGGTCCTGGTCCATGAGCAGCACGGGGCGGCCTTCGGCGTCGGTGCGCGCGGGCAGGCGCGAGGCCTGGATCTCCAGCAGCGCCACCAGGCCCTGCACCTCGGGCTCGTCGGGCGCCAGGCCGGCGAGCACGCGCACCAGGCGCTGGGCCTCGCCGCACAGGGCGGGGCGCATCCAGTCGTCGCCCGCGGTGGCGGCATAGCCTTCGTTGAAGATGAGGTAGATGACTTCGAGCACCGAGGCCAGGCGCGGCGCGCGTTCGGCCGCGCCGGGCACCTCGAAGGGCACATGCGCGGCCGTGAGGCTGCGCTTGGCGCGCACGATGCGCTGGGCCACCGTGGCCTCGGGCACGAGGAAGGCGCGCGCGATCTCCACCGTGGACAGGCCGCCCAGCAGCCGCAGCGTGAGGGCGACGCGCGCCTCGGTCGAGAGCACCGGGTGGCAGGCGGTGAAGATCAGGCGCAGCAGGTCGTCGCCGATGTCGTCCTGGCGCGCGGCGTCCAGGGCATCGACGAAGTCGGGCGCGTACTGGGCCTCCAGCGCCTCCATGTCATGGCCCAGAGCCTCGTGCTCGCGCGCCTGCATGGCCTGCTGGCGCAAGTGGTCCAGGGCGCGGTTGCGGGCGGTGGTCATGAGCCAGGCAGCGGGGTTGTCAGGCAGGCCGGTGGCGGGCCAGTGCTCCAGGGCCGAGACCAGCGCGTCCTGCGCCAGCTCCTCGGCCCGGCCCACGTCGCGCGTCATGCGCGCCACGCGGGCGATGATGCGGGCCGCCTCGATGCGCCATACCGATGCGATGGTGCGGTGCAGGGCATCGGAGTCGGGCAGGCCCATGCTGCTCAGCCCAGCGCCTTGCTGGCGTCCACCATGTAGGCGAACTCCCAGGTGTGGCCATCGAGGTCGTCGAAGCCATGGCCGTACATGAAGCCATGGTCCTGCGGCGCGCGCGGCGAGGTGGCGCCGGCGGCCACGGCCTTGGCCACCAGGGTGTCGATCTCCTCGCGGCTCTGGGCCGACAGGCAGACCAGCACCTCGGAGGTCTTTCTCGCATCGGCCACGGCCTTGTCGGTGAAGGTCTTGTAGAACTCCTCGACCAGCAGCATCACGAACAGGTTCTCGCCGAGCACCAGGCAGGCACCCTGCTCGTTGGTGAACTGGGGATTGAAGTCGTAGCCCAGGGCGCGGAAAAAGGCTTGCGAGCGGCCCATGTCCTTGATGGGCAGGTTGACGAAGATCATCTGGTGTTGCATGGCGGTCTCCTGAAGGGGTGGAACGATAAACGAACGGGGAATGCAGGGAATGAGGCGCCCGAGCGGGATCACTTGGCCGCCTCGGCCGCGAGGAAGGCGAGGCCCTCCTCGAAATCCTTGCCGACCATGCTATCCACGTTGAAGAACAGGTGCATGACCTTGGCCAGGTAGGGCACGGGGCCGTGCATGGCCCAGCTGACGCGGGTGGCGTTGCCGCCTTGCGGCTGCAGCGTGAAGTCCACGCGGTTGTGCGCCTCGAACGGGGCGACGAAGTCGAGCTTCATGCCCACGTGGGAAGGCGCCGTGGCCTCGGTGATCTCCATGCTGCCCGTGCCCACCTTGTCGCCCTGCCAGGCATAGCGGGCGCCAGGGCCGGCGGTGGCAGCGCTGTACTGGCCCTTGGCGCCCGGGTCTTTGCGCTCGTAGGGGTTCCAGGTGTTGAAGCGGCGCAGGTCCTGGATCAGGCCGAACACGCGCTCGGGCGGGGCCTCGATCACGCGGCTGCGCTCCACGCGGAAGCTGTCGGGGCGGGTGGCGGCAAAGGCCAGCAGCAGGGCCAGGGCAGCCAGCACGGTGAGGGCGATGGTCTTGATCATGGAAGGTCTCCTGCCGGGTTCAATTGCGCGTGGCTTCCAGGTCGCGAAAGCGCTGCACGGCCTCGCCCTGGACAAAGTCATCGAGCTCGAAGACCGGGCGCACCTCGATCTCGGCTTCCAACCCTTCGCCGCGCGGGTTGGGAAAGCGGCGCGCCCACTCCATGGCCTCGTCGCGCGAGCGCACCTGGATCAGCGTGTAGCCGGCGATCAGCTCCTTGGTCTCGGTGAAGGGGCCGTCGACCACCGTGCGCTGGCCGCCGCTGCCATAGCGCACGCGCCAGCCCTGGGCGCTGGCCTTGAGGCCCACGCCATCGAGCAGCACGCCGGCGCGCGACAGCTCCTCGTGGTAGGCGCCCATCACGGCAAGCATGTCCTCGCCGGGCAAGGCGCCGGCTTCGCTCTCGGGGCTGGCCTTGACCAGAATCATGAATCGCATGGCACATCTCCTGTCGTTGGAAGTTGCTGTGCAGGGAGATCAAATTCCCTGCGCTCATCCTCCACGACGGACAGGCGCCGATGGAATCGACACGGATTCTGGAAAATCAGGGTTTGCACCTAGAAAATTTCCGCCTTCCGAATGAAAACAGCCCATGCCGGTGTCCGGCATGGGCTGTTTGCCAAGGGAGCCGCAGCGGTCAGCGCCTGGCTGGGGGGTTCTGCGCCATGTAGGCCAGGGTGGCGCTGGTCAGTGCGCGCACGCCGATGCGCAAGGCCTTCTCGTCGATCACGAATTCGGACGAGTGGTTGGGTGCACCCGACTTGTCGCCGAAGGGCGAGGCATAGAGGTTCCAGAACACCACGGGCACGCCGCTGCCGCCGAAGGAGCCGAAGTCCTCCGAGCCCATGGAGGGCGGCACCTCGCGGGCCTTGTCGGCACCGCCGGCTGCGGCGGCGAAGGCCGGGGCCAGGGCGGCGGTGATCTTGGGGTCGCTGACCACGACCTCGTAGCCGGTGTCGATGGTGACCTCGGCGGTGAGGCCTGCGCTCTCGGCGATCTTCTGGGCCTTGAGGCGGATGCTGTCGTGCGCGACCTTCTGGTTGCGCGCCGAGAGCGAGCGCACGGTGCCGCCGATCTCGGCCGTGTCGGGCAGGATGTTCACGCGGTTGCCGCTTTGCAGCAGGCCCACGGTGACCACGGTGGGGCCGTCGAGCGGGTCGATCTGCTGGCTGATGATGCCCTGCAGCGCGAGCACGATCTCGGCCGCGGTCAGCGTGGGATCCTTGGCCGTCCAGGGCGAGGAGCCGTGGCCGCCCTTGCCCTGGAGCTTGATGTTGAAGACATCGCCGCTGGCCATGAAGCTGCCGGCCCGGTAGGCCAGGGTGTTGCCCGGCGCACGCGCGCTGATGTGCTGGCCCATCACGACGTCGACCTTGGGGTTGTCGAGCACCTTGGCCTCCATCATGGCCTTGGCACCGCTGGGCACGGGGCCGGGGCCTAGTTCCTCGGCCGGCTGGAACAAAAACACCACCGTGCCCGCAAGCTCGCTGCGCACGGCGGACAAGGCCTGCGCCGCGCCCAACAGCATGGCCACGTGGGTGTCGTGCCCGCAGGCGTGCGAGACCGGCGTCTCGTTGCCGCGCCACTGGGCACGGGCCGTGGACTTGAACGGCAGGTCGTTGCGCTCCTGCACGGGCAGGGCGTCCATGTCGGCACGCAGGGCCACCACGGGGCCCGGCTTGCCGCCGCGCAGCACGGCCTTGATGCCGGTCTTGGCGATGCCGGTCTGGATTTCGATGCCCGGCATCTTGGCCAGTGCCGCCGCCACATAGGCGGCGGTCTGGACCTCTTCGTAGGACAGCTCGGGGTGCTGGTGGATATGGCGGCGCCAGGCGATCACCTGGGGCTCGGCCGCATCGGACAGGGCGAGCACGCGCTGTGCCAGGGGCGAAGTGGTCTGGGCAGATGCGGACATCGCCAGGCTGGCAAGCAGGGCGGCCAGCGGCAGGAGCCGGTGTTTCATGGAAAGGACCTTCGGGTTGGACGACGACGGGCAACTCTAGTACCAAGCCCATGCCGCGAACAGTCACAATTTCGTTGTCGTGAAAACCAGAATGCATCACCCTGCGCACCAGAGGCTTCCATGAAACCGCACCAGCTCAAGGCCTTTCTTGCCGTGGTGGAGCTGCACAGCATCCGCCAGGCGGCGAATGCGCTGCACATCACCCAGCCGGCGATCTCGCGCGCCATCCGCGAGCTGGAGGAGCACCTGGCGGTGCCGCTGTTCGTGCGCAGTGCCCACGGTGTCACCCCGACCGAATACGGGCGGGCCTTCGAGCGGCGCGCGCGCCTGCTGGAGCAGGAGGCCGAGCGCGCACGCGACGAGTTGCGCCAGATGCGCGATGGCCAGCTCGGTTGCGTGCGCGTGGCGGTATCGTCCGTTCCCGCGATGGCGCTGCTGCCGCAGGCGCTGGCGCTGTTCCGCGCCGAGCTGCCGGCCACGGCTCTGGAGTTCAGCGAGGGCCTGGCGCCCCTGGTGCTGCCCGCGCTGCGCGAGGGCCTGCTGGACCTGGCGCTGGTGCAGCACCGCGTGGAGCGCACCGGCCCCGAGTTCGATTGCGAAGAGCTGCTCACGACACCGCTGGCCATCTGCGCGCGGGTGGGCCACCCGCGCGCGCGGGCGCGCAGCCTGGCGGCGCTGCAGCACGAGGAATGGGTGGGCTGGGACCGGCCCATGGTCGAGGACCTGTTCGCGGGCAGCGGCGTGCCCGCGCCCGCGCGCATCGTGGTGAGCCGCTCGATGGAGATCACGCGCGCACTGGTGGGCCGTGGCGACCTGATCAGCGTGTTCGCGCGCCCGGCGCTGGACCGGGAGCTGGCGCGCCATGGCATCCGCGCCATCCCCGTGCAGACCCGCCTGCCCGCGCTGACCATCAGCGCCATCACCCGCAAGGGTGCCCTGCCGACCCCGGCGGCGCAGAAGTTCATGGAGGCGGTGCGCAGGGCGGCTGCGGCCCTCAGAACCTGAACTTCGGTGCACCAGTCCACTGACAGATTGATACAGACGCGCAAGCTCCAGGCACGCGGCTGCCGGTGCAAAGCGTGACAAATGCCCGGCTTTTCCCCGACGCGGGGGATCGCTGGCAGGGAGGTCCATCGCCCGCCTTTACGATCCAGCGCGGAGGAACCGGAAACCATGAACAAGAACACCACTGCTGCCGCACCCTGGATTGCCAGCGTCCCGCTGTCACCCGACGGCGAGACCTTCGCCCTGCTCATCATGCACCCGGGCCGGGCCATCGCCCCGCCCGGGGGATTGCGCGCCATCATGCGCTTCAACGCCGATGGCAACGGCGGCCACATCGCCGCCGCGATGGCGGGCGATGGCCGATGGGGCTACATCGACGCCGAGGGCCAATGGCGCGTGCCTCCCACCCTGGAAAACGCCCGCGACTTCTCGGAAGATGGCATGGCGCGCTTCTGCCAGAACGGGCGCTGGGGCTTCGTGAACCTGGCGGGGGAGGTGGTGATCGAGCCGGCCTTTGAAGACGCCCGGCCGTTTCGCCGCGGGCTGTGTGCGGTGATGGTGGGCGAGAACGCCTGGCGCATCATCGACCGCGAGGGCCAGTTCACCTGCGAGGAGAGTTTTCGCGAACTCAGCTCTTTCGGCGCGGGCGGCCTGTCGCGGGCGGCGCACAAGATCAAGGGAACGAACCAGCTCGGCCACGGCTTTGTCGATGGCAAGGGCCAGTGGGTGATCGAGCCCCGATTCAAGCGTGCACTGCCTTTTGGTGAGCAGCCCGCCACCGCCGCATCGCTGGACGGGGAAACCTACGGCCTGATCGATGCGCGCGGGCGGTGGGTGCTGGAGCCGCGCTACCCGAGCATCCAGGCGTTCAACCAGGCAGGGCTTGCCTACTTCGACGAACCCAACTCCTGGGACAACGGCCATGGCTACCTGGACGCCCAGGGCCGGGTAGTGATCAAGGGTGAAAGGCACCTGTCCAAGCACATGGTCGCAGGCATGGTGTGCAGCGACTACAACGGCGCCGGATTCTTGCGCGCGGACGGCAAAACCCTGGAGACGCCACCGCTGGTCTATGGCAGCCATTTCCGCTCGGAGGGCGGCTTTGCGGTGGTACGAACGTCCGGATCCCGTGCCAGAAAGGGTGGGGCAGAACAGCCCGCCGCCTGGGGCCTGCTGCACCCCGATGGCCGCGTGGTCACCCTGGCAGAGCCCCTGCTCGAGCCCCTGACCAACGGCGATGGTTGGCTGGAGGAGGAGATGTACGGTACCCCGCTGGTGCCGTTTCTCACCCGCGATGGCGGGATCGCCTACCTCGACAAGAGCGGTGCCGCCGTCTGGCGCGCCCAGTACGACGGCCAGCACGTCACGCTGCTCGATGCCCAGGGCCTGGCGCTGTGGCGCAGCGAGGCGCAGGACGGCAGCTGCCGCCCGCCGCATCCCTTCTTCCTGCCGCCCATCACCGACCACCTCGAGGGCATCGATACCCTGGACGGCATCCTTCCCCTCGCCGAAACCCTGCTGGCCGATGGCGAGTCCCGGCTGCACCGGCTGGCCGCGGGCGAAACGCTCGAGCGTGAATCCTCTGCCGAGGAAGACGACGACAACGACGACGATGAGGACGAGGAAGAAGACGAGGACACCGTGCAGGCGAACCGCGCGGTGGTGCTGCGGCGGGTGATGCGCACCTACATCAGCGAGGAGCACAACGGCCCCTACGAGTTCCTGTGTTCGGAACTGAGCGACGCGGTGAACCAGGCCCGCGAGGCCATGCTGCAGGTGCTGGTAGCCCGCTACGGCCCTGCCGACCCCGACCCCGAGCATGCCGCGCCCTGGCACGGCGGTGAACGCACGCAGGCCTGGGCGGTGCCGATGGCGCAGGCCCTGCCCGGCGACACCGGGGCCGTGCACGAATCGCGCGAGCAGTGGCTCACGCTGTACAAGACTTCCGATTCCGGCGATGGCGATGCCTGGTGGGAACTGTGGCTGATGGTGGCTCCGAGCCTCGACGCTCTGGAGACAGCACAGCGTGCACGGCGCGTCCAGGCAGCCCAGGACGCGCAGGACAGCGATGGCGCCGATGAGGAGGGCGATGCGGATGGGGACGACAGCTCGCCCGTGGAGCGCCCCCAACCCCAGACGCGCGAGGAATGGTTGCAGGCCGTGGCCAGCGACCGCTATGCCATTGCCCAAGTGCCCGCAGCGTGGCTCGACGATGCGATGGTGGACGCGGCACTGGCCGGCGATGTGGAGGCGCTGGCCTGGGTGCCCGGCCCGTTCCAGACGCCGGCGCGGCTGGAGGCCCTGATCCGCCGGGGCGTGGACCAGGCCGCGAGCATACCGCCCGAGTGCATGACCGCCGAGGGCCTGGCGCTGGCGCGCGCGCTCTATGCCGAACGCCACGAGTGGGATTGGCGCGACGAGCGCAACAGCCGCATCCCCACCAGTTGGGACCACAACAGCCTGTGCGATGTGTGGGGTTGCCTGCTCACGCCGGAGCTGGCACTCAAGGCCGTGCGCGCCAAGGCCCCCCTGCGCGACCTGGCGCACTGGCTGCGCACCGATGAGGTGGAGAAGGCGGCGCTCAAGGCCGACATCTACAACATCAGCTACATCGACAAAAGCAAGATCACGCCAGAGCTGGCCGCACGCGCCGTGCGGCACGACTACGGCACCCTGATCGAGGTGATTCCGCCGGAGATGGTCACGCCCGCGCTGTGCCTGGTGTCGGCGCGTGTCAACGGCCTGTCGCTCGAGAAGATGCCCGAGCCACTGCGCAGCGTGCCGGTGTGCGTGGCCGCGCTCAAGGACCGCTCGGACGTGTTCCCGCACGTGCCCGAGGCCCTGCGCCTGGCCGTCACCACGCAACTGATCGAGGACGATCTGGCCGAGGCGCGCAGGGATGGCGAGCCGCGCGAGGGCAGCCACTGGCACGGCTACCGCGCCTGGGTGAAGCTCTGGGCCGAGGACTACGAGGGCGCCATCGCCGACGCGAAACTGGGCTTGCCGGAGATGCGCTACGAGCAGCACGCGAACTATGTGCTGGCCAGCGCCTACATGCAGCTCGGGCGTGAAGCGGAGGCAGCGCTGGAAGCATCGACCGTGCTGTCCCTGCAGTCACCGTACAGCGCGCAGTGGAACGACGACGAAGACACCCGTTGGCTGCAGGCGCTGGTGCAGGAGCATGCAGGCGCTGCCGATGACGGCACGCTGGTGGAGCAACTGTATTTGCACCCGCGCACGCTGGCGAAAATTCCACGCGAGCGCATCACCCATGACATGGTGTACGCAGCCCTGGAGTCCGACAAGGACACCGTGCGCTTCGTGCCACGCCGGCTGATGACGCCGTCGCTCTACGTCCTGGCGCTGCGCCAGAACGTCAAGCAGTTCGAGCAGATCCCGCCGGCCATGCTGAGCGAAGAGGCCTGCATCGAGTACGTGAAGGACGGTGGCTGGCGCCTGGAGTACCTGCCCGAGGCCTGGCGCACGCTCACCGTGTGCGCCTATGCCGTGCGGCGCAGCAGCAGTGCCATCGACCATGTGCCCGAGGCGCTGCGCAAGCAGGTGCCGGATGCCATCAGGCACCTGCCGCCCGACGAGGACGAAGACGGCTCGGGCAGCGGTTCGTCATCGGCCAGCGACTGGCTGACGCGCAAGCTCGTCGATTCGGTGGTCAGCAGCCAGCAGACCGCCGCGGGCCGGCTGCAGCAGAAGGGCCTCTTCACCGCCTTCATCGTGAAGACCATGCTGGGCGCCAAGTCCGACGACACGCCCACGCTCAAGGGCCTGGCGGGCTGGTTCGAGGTGCGGCCCTTCCTCGCCATGGTGAACAACCTGGTGCTGGGCCTGGCAGCACTGCTCGCCCATGCCTTCGTGTCCGTGGGTGCCTGGCGCGCCGAAGGCCCCTGGGTGGGCCTGGGCACCTTCGCGCTGATGGGCTTTTCGGAACTCTACTGGACCTGGCGCTTCTTTTTCTCCACCCCGTTCCGGCCCGGCCTGGGCGTGGCCTGCCTGGTGGTGCTGCTCTACGTGTTCGCCTGGCGCTGGATGTACCGGCGCATTGGCCTGGTGTATGCCGCGCAGGCCAGGGAGAAGGGCGAGGACTGAGCACAAGTCCAAGCTGCCATGCTCAGAGGTGCGGCTGAGTCGTCCGCCATTCGTCGAGCACGTGCTGCCTCACACCAGGACCGCCGCGCAAGGGCCGCCCCGCCGCGCTGGCGGTGTCCCCCTTCCCGAATGGCGCAGCCATTCGAGAGAAGGGG
>NZ_AKJX01000288.1 GCF_000276605.1 Acidovorax sp. CF316
GGCGGGCGGCGGCCTGCCGCTGGTGCTGTACCTGCGCAACGAGAACATCGGCCTCGCCGCCGTGGAGGCGCTGTGCCGCATCCCCGAGGTGATGGGGGTCAAGTGGGCGTCGCCCACGCCGCTGCTGCTGGCACAGGCCATGCGCCGCGTGGAAGACTGCAACCTGGCCTGGGTCTGCGGCCTGGCCGAGGTGTGGGCGCCGCCGTTCTACGCGGTGGGTGCGCGCGGTTTCACGTCGGGGCTGATCAACGTGCTGCCCGAGCGGTCGGTGGCCATCTTCCAGGCGCTGGAAGCCGGCGACCACGCGCGGGCGATGCGCCTGATCGGCGAGATGCTGCCTTTCGAGGAACTGCGTGCGCAGGAGAACAACGGCACCAACGTCACCGTGGTCAAGGCCGCGCTGCAGCTGATGGGCAACTCCTGCGGCGCCACGCGCCCGCCCTCGGCCTGGCCGCTCACCGAGCGGCAGCAGCAGGAGCTGGGCGCCTTGCTGGCAGGCTGGAATCTGCTGCGCTGACCTGGCCTCACCGTTTCTCTCCAGGCTTCTCTCTGCGACCCCAAACCAATAATCAGGATGACAAACATGCCATTTCGCCGCTCTGTGCTGGCGCTCGCCGCGCTCGCTCCCCTCACCGCCGCCCTGTTCAGCACCGGTGTGCTGGCCCAGGCTTTTCCGGCCAAGCCCATCACCATCGTGATCGGCTCCACGCCGGGCAGTGCCACCGACGGCCTGGCCCGCAGCGTGGCCGCGGAAATGGCCAAGGCCACGGGCCAGGCCGTGGTCGTGGACAACCGGGCCGGAGCGTTCGGCAGCATCGCCGCGCAGTACGTCGCACGCGCCCAGCCCGACGGCTACACCGTATTCATGACGACCAACACCACGCAGTCGGCCAATCCCCACCTGCTCAAGAAGATCGCCTACGACCCGATCAAGGATTTCGCGCCCGTCTCGCTGCTGGCGCGCGGCTACCTGGCGCTGGTGGTGAACCCCCAGGTCAGGGCCAGCAACGTGGCCGAGCTGGTGGCGCTGGCCAAGGCCTCGCCCGGCAAGCTCAACTACGGCTCGGGCAGTTCGTCGGCCCAGGTGGCCACCGAGCTGTTCCAGCAGTCGACCGGCACCCAGTTCAATTTCGTGCCCTACAAGGCCAACCCACCGGCCGTGATGGACCTGGTGGGCGGACAGATCGACCTGATGATTGTGGACCTGACCACCAGCCTGCCGCAGGTGAAGGCCGGCAAGCTGCGCGCCCTGGGCGTGAGCAGTGCGCGCCGCTCGCCGCTGGTCCCCGACGTGCCGGCCATCGGCGAGTCGCTGCCGGGCTACGAGTTCGGCTACTGGAATGCGCTGTATGCGCCCGCCGGAACGCCTGCGCCCGTGGTCCACCGGTTGAGCAGCCTGGTGCGCGATGCCCTGGCCACGCCGGCGGTGCGCCAGGTGATCGAGCAGACCGGCCAGGAGGCATCCTTCATGGGCCCGGAAGAACTGGCGAAGTTCCAGATCGGTGAACTGGCACGCTGGGGCAAGATCATCAAGGCGGCGGGGATCCAGCCGGAGTAGAACGGCGACCGCATCGCGGCCCGAGCGCCAGCGCCTTGCGCGCGGCCCGAAGCGTTCTCTGGCGCCGGGGTCAGTCCTGCGGCCGGAACCCGATGGTCAGCGAGGCCGGCACGCGGCCGTCCACGTCGCGCGGCAGGGTCTCGGTCTTGTCCAGGGCGCGCAGCACGGCGTCGTCCCAGGCCTTGTTGCCGCTGGACTGCACCAAGCGCTTGCCGACGATGGTGCCGTCGGGCGCCAGGCGCACCTCGACCTCGGCGCGCGGGTTGCCCGAGATAGCGTCGGGGTAGACGATGTTGGGCTTGACCTTGGCGGCCACGCGGCCGCCGTAGCTGCCCGAGGGGCCCGCGCTGCGTAAGTCATTGCCGGTGGACTTCTCGTTGCCTTCGGAGCCCGCCAGGCCTTGCATGCGGCGCAGGTTGGCCTCGCGCTGGGCGGCCAGCTGCTTGGCTTCGGCCTCGGCGCGCTGTTGCTTCTTGGCGGCTGCTTCCTTGGCTTCCCTTGCATCCTTGGCCTCTTCGGCCTTGCGCTTTTCCTCGGCCAGCTTCTTTTGCTTGTCCTTTTCCTGCTCGGCCTTCTTCTGCTCGGCGAGCTTTTCCTTCTTTTCCTTTTCGAGGCGTTCCTCGCGCTCGTCTTCCTTGCGCTCACGCTCGCGCTTTTCGCGTTCGAGCTTCTCGGCGCGGGCTTTTTTTTCCTGCTCCAGGCGCTTTTTCTCGCGCTCGATGGCGATGTCAGCTTCGCGCGTGTCGGGCTCCACGGCACGCGGCGGCGGTGGGGGGGGCGGCGGCGGCGGCGCGGGTGTGGGAACGGGCCGTGGCTCGGGTGGCGTGGGCGGGGTGGGTGGCGTGGGCGGCGTCACCTCGGGTGGCGCGGCCTGCTGGGGTACGGCAGACCACAGCTCGGCCTGCACGGCGGGCTGGTCGGAGCTGGCCTTCCAGTTCACGCCCCAGGTGAGTGCGCCGATCAGCGCCAGGTGCACCAGCACCGCCAGCGAGATGGCTCGCAGGCGGGCAGGGGGGGCGGGGGGCGCAAACTGGTCGCGGTCGTCTTGGGCGTGCATGGAAGGGGTGGAGCGCTTTGCAGGGTCGTCGGTTCCGTGGAGGGATGAAATGGGCGTCAGTGGCTTGTCTACCGCTGGCAGCGCATACACACAACGTGCCAGGCGCCCAAAGCGTTGTCTGCCTGGCTTGCTAGCCGCCCTGCTTGACGGACAGCCCCACGCGCTGGACGCCCGCCTTCTGCAGGGCGTCCATGGCCTTGACCACGTTGTCGTACATCACGCCCTTGTCGGCCGTGATGATGACCGCCGTCTCCCTGGTCTGGTTCTTCTGCCAGCGCAGCGCGGCCTCGCCGATCTCGCGCTGGCTCATGCTGCGCGTGGCCTCGGGGGTCTTGAGCTGCAGCGAGCCGTCCTTGTTCACGACGATCTGGGCGACCACCTTGGGCAGGTTGCGGGCCTTGCCCACGCTGGGCACGTCGACCATGCCGGGGGTGAGCATGGGCGCGGTCACCATGAAGATGATGAGCAGCACCAGCATCACGTCGATGAACGGGACCATGTTGATCTCGTTGATGGTGCGGCGGCCTCGGCCGCGGGACGCCATGGCGGGCATGCGGGCTCCCTTCCTGTTCTCAGTGGCCGGAGGCCGAGGTGGGCTGTTGCGCGCCCAGGTTGCGCTGCAGGATGTTGGAGAATTCCTCGATGAAGGTCTCCTGGTGCGTGGCCACGCGGTCGATGTCGCGGGCAAAGCGGTTGTAGGCGATCACGGCCGGGATGGCGGCGAACAGGCCGATGGCGGTGGCCACCAGCGCCTCGGCAATGCCCGGGGCCACGGTGGCCAGGGTCACCTGCTCCATGCCGGCAAAGCCGGTGAAGGCGTGCATGATGCCCCACACCGTGCCGAACAGGCCCACGTAGGGCGATACCGAGCCCACGGTGGCCAGGAAGGACAGGCTGGATTCGACCACGTCCATCTCGCGCTGGAAGCTGGCGCGCATGGCGCGGCGTGCGCCGTCCATCAGGGTGCCGGCATCGGTGATGCGGCGCTCGCGCAGTTTCTGGTACTCGCGCATGCCGCTGGCGAAGATGCGTTCCATGGGGCCGGCGTTCTTGGCGTTCTGCGCGGCGCTGGCGAACAGGTCGTTCAGGCTGGTGCCGGACCAGAAATCGCGCTCGAAGTCGTCGTTGAGCGACTTGATGCGCTTGAGCGCGAACAGCTTGCGGAAGATGGCGGCCCAGCTGGCGACCGAGACGGCCAGCAGCAGCGCCATGACGAGTTGCACCACCCAGCTGGCCTGCAGCACCAGGCTGAGGATGGACATGTTTTGGGAATTCATGTGTTTGTTGAGAGTTGTTCCAGAAGGGTGCTCGGTATTCTTGCGGGCCTGAGGGTGGCGGCGTCCACCCAGCCGATGCGGATGGTGCCTTCACTGAGCAGCAACGCGGACGCATTGTCGGTCATTGGCTGCTCTGGTTTCAGGAGCGCTCGCTGCAGTATTGTCAACGATGCGCGGCCTGCCTCCTGCAGCTGGGCGGTAACAATGAGTTCATCGTCGA
Source organism: Acidovorax sp. CF316 (assembly GCF_000276605.1). Taxonomy (GTDB): domain Bacteria; phylum Pseudomonadota; class Gammaproteobacteria; order Burkholderiales; family Burkholderiaceae_C; genus Acidovorax. The sequence goes on from NZ_AKJX01000288.1 coordinate 4,113, forward strand.
GCCTGGCTGGCCGCAGGTAGCGGACCTGGCTGTGGGTTACGACAAACATGCCGCCGGTTTGTTCCCTGAGTTGTTGTTGGCCGATGCCGAGGGAGCGGAGCCATTCGGTGCGGGCGCGTTCGAAGAATTTGAGGTAGTTGGCGTAGAAGACTATTCCGCCCGCGTCGGTGTCTTCCCAATAGATCCTGATTGGGAATTCAAAAGCCATTTGCTTGCCTCTTGTGTAGTGGTCGCTGCATGCTTTTGCACAGGACGGGAGCCGGGATGTGCGCCCGGCGGCGCACCCACTTTCTTTTGCGTCGCCAAAAGAAAGTGGGCAAAGAAAAGGCGACCCCC
>NZ_AKJX01000289.1 GCF_000276605.1 Acidovorax sp. CF316
CCCCGGGGCCTGCCGTACTGGCCGCCGCCAAAGCCGCACCCGGCAAGCTGACCTATGCCTCATCGGGCGACGGCAGCCCGCAGCACCTGGCGGGGCTGATGTTCACCACCCGAACCAAGACCGAGCTGCTGCACGTGCCCTACAAGGGCGGCGCCCCGGCCATCAACGACGCCCTGGCCGGCACGGTGGACATGCTGTTCGCCGTGCTGCCCGAGGCGCTGCCGCACATCCAGTCGGGCAAGTTGCATGCGCTTGGGCTGATGGCGGCGCAGCGCACAGGCACCCTGCCCCAGACCCCCACCATGGCCGAAGCCGGCGCACCCGAGATGAACCTCTCGGCCTGGGTCGGCCTGCTCGCCCCGGCCAAGACACCCCAGCCCATCATCGACCGGCTGCAGCGCGCCGCGCACGCCGCCCTGGCCGATGCCGACACCAAGGCCAAGCTGGCCGCCAGCGGCATGGAAGTGGCGCCCGGCACCAGCCAGCAGCTCAAGGACGCGATCACGCAGGAGATCAAGGTCCATGCGGAGCTGGTGAAGGCGGCGGGGCTGGTGCCGCAATAAGGCACAGAAAGGCATTGGGGCAATGGTCGGCCTAGGGATGCGCCCGCATCAATAACCGCGTCACCTCGGGCGAATGGCCGGCCCAAGCTCACACCGTCGAGAGGTTCTCGCGTCCCTGAATCATGCCAGCAAGCACGCAGACCACGATGGACGCGATCCAAACATAGTAGCCCGAAAGAATCTCATAGGCATACGTTCCTGCGCTTCCGCCCGCCAACTGCTGGCCGCTGCGCATGAACGTGCAAGCAATGAGCAGCGCAGCGATCGCCAAGCACGCAGCGAGAGTTCCTCGTTTCTTGCCCAAGCCGATCCAGGCAAGAACAAGCAGTGGATTTGCCAGCCAAGAGATGTGACCCGCGACTCCAAAGACCAATGCATAGAAGCCCGATGACGATGGGTTGCCTTGCTGCGGGGCTACATAAAGGAACGCGGGCAGAAACAAACTCACCCCATAGAGAATCATGCTCACAGCCACTGCGCCAAGGGCAATTTGGCGACGGGACAGTTGAATCAATGGAAGAACCTCCGTACTTGTGGACGCCTGGTTGGGCTTCAGAAGACCGGTATCTGGTGAACCTGCGCCGGCTTTGAAGCTCCGGTCCAAGCTTAGCCGCAATCCTGGCAGTCAGCCGCGTATTGCGGTCCCCTCGGACATGGGCCTTGGATGCTGCACGCAACGCAGGCATATGGGGCTTGACTTAGAGTGCGCTCGAACTTTCAGAATGTATGCATGGCATCCCACCTCACCATTGCCGAAGTAGCTGAACGCACGGGCCTGTCGGCCCACACGCTGCGCTACTACGAACGCGCGGGCCTGATCGCGCCCGTGGCGCGTGCGCCCGGTGGCCAGCGGCGCTATGCGGCCTCGGACATGGAGTGGATCGGATTCCTGCTGCGCCTGCGCGAGACCCAGATGCCCATCGGGCAGATGCAGGCCTTCGCGCGCCTGCGCAGCGAAGGGAACGCAACCATCGGCGCGCGTCGCAGCTTGCTGGAGCAGCACCTGCAGCAGGTGCTGGCCACCATCGCGGCCATGCAACAGGCCGCACAGGCACTGCAGACCAAGATCGGGCACTACGAGGGCCTGGAAGCTTCCCTTCGTCCCACGCAAACCACCTCCAGCGAAGAAAGCACCTCCCATGCCCCCCGAAACCCAAAATCCTCGTTACGTCCAGGGCCTCGCCAAGCTGCGCGAGATCGACGGCCAGGCCGGTGAGCGCGTTGTCGCCAGCCTGGCCGACATCGCCCCCGACTTTGCCCGCTACCTGATCGAGTTCCCGTTTGGCGACATCTACTCGCGCCCCGGCCTGGACCTGCGCAGCCGCGAGATCGCGGTCGTGGCCGCGCTGACCGCCTTGGGCAACGCCACGCCCCAACTCAAGGTGCACCTGCAGGCCGCTCTGAACGTCGGCGTCACGCGCGAGGAGATCGTCGAGGTCATCATGCAGATGGCCGTCTACGCGGGCTTTCCGGCCGCGCTCAACGGCCTGGCGGCGGCACGTGAGGTGTTTGCGGCCACCCACAAGGAGGAGGAGGAGAAAGAAGAAGGCAGCGCCGCAGCGACGGCGTGAAGCCCCGGGCCTGCCCCCACGCCAGGGCGGCAGCCTTCAATGGCCGCCAAAGCGCCCCACCGGCCGCAGTCCGCCGGCCAGGCTCCAGAGCGTGATGCACCAGCCGTCGCAGCCCTCGCTGACCACCAGGCCCGGAAGTTCTGCGCCGTCCAGGTCGACAAAACTGGCCACCTTGGCCGGCACGTCGCCCTGGTAGGCGTAGCCCTTGCGGTCTTTCGTGAACACATGGTGCCTGCGCGCGTGGTAGCCACCGGCGCGGTCCTGCACCAGTTTGCCGGGCACCAGGATGGCCAGGTCCTGGCCGCCCGACTTGTGCACCACGGTTGCGGCAGCCAGCTTCAGTGGCGACCGGACCGCGGCCCGCAGGCGTGCGTCGGAGCGCAGCACACCTTCCAGGGCCTGCACCTCCGGCGCGGCGATCGGGCGCGTGGTCCACTGGGTGGTTAGCGGGGGCGCGATGGAGAACAGCCGGTACTGCCGGGTATTGGACCGGGCCGGTCCGCCCTGCACCGTGGCCCGGACCTCCTCCCACTGCTCGCCACCCGACGGGTCCTTGGGCACCTCGATCTGGCACGGGTACTTCTCGCCGGTCTGCAGGGCAAACACCGGCCGGCCCGCACGGCAGTGCCGCGCCAGAGCGCGCAAATGGGCAGCATCGTCCGCACGGACCACGACGGCACCCAGGTCGGGCGACAGCCAGGCAAAGAACAGGCCTGGGCGGCTGATGTGGCTTTCGCTCTCCTCCCCGGCGGCCGCGGGCCCTACCACGGCCAGACCCAGTAGCAGCGCGGCCACTCGCAAACGCAGCACCATGAAGACCCCCCGACGACAATGGATTGGCATTCTGCATGAATGCCTGCCGGGCTTCGGCAAGCCCGTCATCGCGGCGCGTCGGTCATTGCTGGCGCCAGGGGCGCTTGGCTCGATTCTGTCAGCCGCTCCTCGTCAGGTGGTCCCCGCCGGTGCCGCCGCCGGCCCGCGGCGCAAGACCAGCACCACCACGGCGATGGAAGCCACATAGGTGCCGCCCAGAAAGACGAGCGCGCCAAGGCTCTGGGGGCCCTTCGCCAGCCCGTGCGCGATGCTCGAAAAATCCCACAGGGCGTGCAACGCCATCGCCACCCACAGGTTGCCGGTGAGCCTGCGCACGAGGTACAGCCCCGTGCCCGCGCAAAAGGCCAGAGCCACCTGCACCAGGGCCGCCGCGCCCAGGCCGAAGAAGGCGTTGGTGGCGTGCAGCAGGCCGAACAGGGTGCTCGACCAGAACCACACCCAGGCCTCGGAGCGCAGCGAATGGCGCAGGCCCACCAGCAGGATGCCACGGTGCACCATTTCTTCGCAGAACCCCACCAGCAGCATGGCGGCGGCCAGCACCAGCACGTGCTCCATGCCGATGGCCGCCCAGACCGTGCTGTACAGGTTCATGCCGATGAACCCGAGCATGGGCAGCAGCACTGCGGCCAGGTACAGGGGCCGGCGCAGCGGTGGCTCGCGGGTCGCCTGCGGCCACCACCCTGCCAGCGCATTGAAGGCACACAGCGCCATGGCAGCAATGCCCAGCGGCACGATGACGCCGCGCAGCAGGTTGGCCTGCGCACCCAGCGATGCGTAGTCGATGCCCAGGTAAGTCCATGCAGCGAAGACCCAGCCCAGGTAGGCAAGGTACACGCCCAGACCGACCCACCAGCGCGGTTGAATGTGCATGTTTTCTCCAACCTCCGGGGCTCAGAAAATCGCGACCAGTGCCACGGCGACAAGCACCCATGCGCACGCCCGCACGAGCAGGCCCAGGCCCATGCCCAGCGCGGCCAGGCGTCCAATGCCCAGCTTGGCCCGGAACCACGCGGCCTGCACGCCCACCATCCACGCGAATGCCATCGCGCACGCAATCGCTCCGGCCATGGCAAGGCCCCGCCCAGGCATCTGGGTCGCAATAAGGCCCAGCGAAACAACCAGCGCAAAGGGCGATGTCAGGTAGCACTGGGCGAAGAAGGGCTGCCGCAAGGCGGTGCGCGATGCCGCCTGCCTGCGCTTGCGCAACAGCAGCACCGCAGCCGTCAGCGGGATCAGGCTGAACAGCAGGCTGCGAAAAAGCAGCAGGTTCTGCGGCGAGTTCAGGAGTTCCTTGGCCAGGGGGGCCGCGTCCGAAGCCTGTGCGACGTGCAACGCCACCCCGACTCCACTGGTGAGCAGCAGCGTGATCAGCAGCAGCAGGGGCGGGCTCACCGCATCGTCATAGGCATCGGTCTTGTCCGACGCTTCCTCCTGCTCTGCGTACTCCATGGCCTGCAGCGGCTTGAAGATGATGCGCAGCAGCGTTCGGGGGTAGAAGAACAGCAGTGCGATGGCCTCGAAGACGAATTCCTCCAGGCTCCGCATCAACTTCATCAGGTCCATGAACTCCTCCGGGAGCGCCAAACGCGCGCTGTGGACCACCCCATTGGGACATCGGACGGGCCATCTTGTCCAGCGCTTCCATGCGAACCCAGCCTACGATCGCGGCGCACCAGCCGCACAGCATGACCCAAAAGGCGAAGGGAACGAGAGGTGATGGATTCACCGCGTGAAGGTCACGAGCGCCACGAGGCAGGCAGCCGCTGGCGATCATTCCGCCCGAAGCAGCCGCGCGTACCGCCACAACCCCCAGACCACGCCCACGGCCAGACCGATGGCAATGCTCCAGCCCACCGGGACACCGAACGCAAAGGCCAGCAGCAGCATCAGCCCGGCGCTGACCAGGGAGATCAGCACCAAGGTCACGAAGTCGAAGTGGGCCACCGCCAGCGAGTCCTCCGCCACGCTGCGCCCACGGCTGCCGCGCCTTTCGCGCTGGGACCGGAACAGCAGCACGTCGAGCACGAATTCGAAAAAGCCAACGACGATATCGACCAGAAAACTGAACATCGCAATGCTCCATGGGCAGGTGCACCACGCGGCAGGCGCCGCGCACTCCTCCTGTGGCGCCATCCTAACGCCGGGCGCTCAGCCCTTCGCTGCCGCAAAAGGCCCCACACCCTGCCGGTGAATCAAGGTGCCGTGCTGCCCACCGCCTGCCTCGCCGGTGCCGCAGCGATGACGCGCGCCGCAAGCTCCGCGAATTGCCCCAGGTCCACCGCGTTGCGCTTGAACCAGAGCCGGCTGTTGTCGACCCGGTGCACGAGCACGATGTCCCGCGCCCGGTCGATCAGCATGAACTGGCCGCCGCTCCCGTCTGCCAGCACCAGCTGGTTGCCGGGAAGGCGCCACGACGGAAATGCCGCGAACGGCAGCCACCACATGTAGCCATAGCCGCTGCCGCCCGAGGCGGCGCTGTACGAGGTGGTGCTCTCGCGCAGCCAGGCCGACGGCACCATCTGGCGCCCTTGCCACTGGCCGTCGCGGCCCACCAGCAGGCCGATGCGCGCCAGGTCGCGCGCAGACAGGAACATCAGGTAGGCGGGGTGCTCCGAGCTGCGCTCGTACTCGAACTTCGTGTCCTGCGGGTAGCGAAAATCCTCGAACTGCAAAGGCTCTGCCAGCTCGGTCTTGAGCGCCTCGAACACGTCCTTGCCCGTGCGGCGCTGGAAGATGGTGGCCAGCGCGTTGAAGTCCCAGTTGTTGTAGTACCAGTAGGTGCCGGGCGCATGGCTGCCGCGTTCCGGCCGCCGCTTCTTGGCCGCAGGCGTCTCGTAGGCTGCCTCGTGGTAGACCCCGGAGCGCGACTGCAGCAGCTGCCGCACGGTGGCGGTCTGCTCCACGTCCGACAACCCGCCCTTGTCCGTGATGCCGAGCGAGGCCAGGCTCTGGTCCAGGTCGATGGCGCCCCGGCCCACGTGCATGCCGTACAGAACGCTGAGCACGCTCTTGCGCACCGAAGCAAGGTTCATCGGCCGGCGGATGTCCCCATAGGCATGCACCAGCACGCCGCGGTGCACCACGAGGTAGGCGTCCGAGCGCAGCGAGTCGGCATAGCTGTCGGCCAGTTGGAGCTTGTCTTCCGACCATCCGCTCGGCTGCCCGCTGGTGGCCGGTGTGCTCCAGGCCACACCGGGATATACGCCCTGCGCACTGGCCTGCCGGGGCGCCGCCACCGCAGCGGGCGGAACCTCGGTATCGGCGAGCGCGGGCGCACCACCCACCATGATGGCGGTGGCGGCCAAGGCAGCGATGGCGGTGGAGCGCAATGTGTTCAGCATGGGATTCGTCCGGTTGCCGCCCCTGGCGTGCAGGGCAGAAGTTTGGTGGGCTTCGGCGCATTCTGCCGCAGCCGCCGACAGGGGCGCCGCGCCTGCGGGCTGCCCCGCCTTCGGCGAGAATCGGTAGCCCCGTTGCCTGACCTCCAGGCCTCCCGCCCTCTCCCATTCTCCGATTGCGTCCCACGCCCCCTGCGTCCATCCAAATGAAGGGATTCATCCTCACGCGCCACTGGCGGGATACTCCCGCGGGCACCGAAATCGAATACTGGCTGGCGACCGACACCGGCCCGCTCAAGGTGCTGCTCACCGGCCAGACCTCGGTGGCCTTCGTCGAGGCGCGGCACAAGGGCACGGTGGACGCACAGCTCATGGCCCTGCCGGACGTGGCGCTGCGCGCGCTCGAACTCAAGAGCTTTCAGCAGGAGCCCGTGATCGGGGTCTACGCCAGGCATTTTCGGCAGCTGGGGCGGCTGGCGCGCTCGCTGCAGCAATTGGGCATCTCCCTGCTCGAAGCCGATGTGCGCCCGCACGAGCGCTACCTGATGGAGCGCTTCATCACCGCAGGCGTGCTGGTGGAGGGCGGGCGCACCGAGAACGGCGCCCGCGTGGACTGCAGGCTGCTGCCCGCGCCCGACTACCGGCCGGCGCTGAAGGTGGTGTCGCTGGACATCGAGACCAGCCAGCACCAGGCGCTGTATTCGATCGCGCTCGACGGCATGGCCGAACGCGTGGTGTACATGCTGGGCGAGCCGCCGCCGGGGCCTACCGCCGAACCCGCGGGCTTTGCGCTCATCTACTGCCCCACCCGCCAAGCCATGATCGAGCAACTCAACGACTGGTTCGAGCGCAACGACCCGGACGTGCTCATCGGCTGGAACGTGATCCAGTTCGACCTGAACGTGCTGCAAAAGACCGCCGATGAATGCGCCACGCCCCTGCAGCTGGGCCGCGAGCGCCGGCCCATCGCCTGGCGCACGCACCCGGGCAAGCAGGGCTATCTCTTCGCGCCCATGCCCGGGCGGGTGGTCATCGACGGCATCGAGGCGCTGCGGGCCGCGGTGTGGAGCTTTGCGTCGTTCAGCCTCGAAAACGTCTCGCAGCAGTTGCTCGGCGAGGGCAAGGAGATCGGCGACGAGTACGACAAGATGGCCGAGATCGAGCGGCGCTACCAGCACGACAAGCCCGCGCTGGCCACCTACAACATCCGCGACTGCGAGCTGGTGCTGCGCATCTTCGACAAGGCCCGGCTGCTGCAGTTCGCGATGGAGCGGGCCCACACCACCGGCCTGCAGATGGACCACTTCGGCGGCTCCATCGCCGCCTTCAGCCACCACTACCTGCCGCGCATGCACCGCCTGGGCTATGTGGCGCCCAATGTGGGCGAGATACAGGGCCAGTCCTCGCCCGGCGGCTACGTGATGAATTCGAAGCCCGGTTTCTACGACTCGGTGGTGGTGCTGGACTACAAGAGCCTGTACCCCTCGATCATCCGCACCTTCCTGGTCGACCCGGTGGGGTATGTGGAAGGCCTGCACGCCAGCGACGCGGCGCCGCTCATCCAGGGCCCGCTGGGCACGCGCTTCTCGCGCGACAGGCACTGCCTGCCCGAGATCGTCACCACCCTCTGGCGCGCGCGCGACGAGGCCAAGCGCGCAAAGAACGAGCCCCTGTCGCAGGCGCTGAAGCTGGTGATGAACTCTTTTGCCGGGGTGCTGGGGGCGTCGGAATGCCGCTTCTTCAACCCCCAGGTGATCTCGGCCATCACCCTGCGCGGCCACGCGATGGTGAAAGCCACCCGCGACTTCGTGGAGCAGCGCGGCTACGAGGCCATCTACGGCGATACCGATTCCATCTTCATCTGGCTCAGGCGCACCCACACCAATGCCGAGGCACACGCCGTGGCGGCCGAACTGGTCAAGGACATCAACGCCTGGTGGACGCGCACCCTGCGCGAAGACCAGGACCTGGAAAACCACCTCGAGATCGAGTTCGACACGCACTACAAGAAGTTCTTCATGCCCACCATCCGCGGCTCGGACGTGGGCAGCAAGAAGCGCTACGCCGGCCTGAGCGTGGACGTGGAGGGCAAGGAGGAGATGGTCTACCGCGGCCTGGAGATGGCCCGCAGCGACTGGACGCCCCTGGCCCGGCAGTTCCAGGAAGGACTGCTCTCGCGCGTGTTCCAGGGCGCGCCCTACCGCGAGTTCGTGGCCGACTACGCGCAGGCCACCCTGGCCGGCGACAAGGACGACCTGCTCGTCTACCGCAAGCGCCTGCGCCACCGCCTGGACGCCTACGTCGCCAACGTGCCCCCGCAGGTGCGCGCGGCGCGCATGGCCGACGAATACAACGCCCGCATGGGCCGGCCCCAGCAGTACCAGAGCGGCGGCTGGATCCGCTACGTCATGACCCGCAATGGGCCGGAGCCGCTGGAAGCGCGCCATTCCCCCATCGACTACGGGCACTACCTGGACAAGCAGGTCCAGCCGATCGCAGACGCCATTTTGCAGCCGCTGGGCGAGAGCTTCGCCAGCCTGACCTCGGCGCAGCAGGACCTGTTTTAGCTGGCGCTACTTTGGCACCACCGCCTGCAGGTAGCCGTCCACCGCGCTGCTCCACAGGGCGGGCTGGGCATGGATGCCGTGCCCGCTGGCTCCGTGCAAGGGATCGAAGGCCACGAAGCTGCCCTTGCCGCCTTCGGCCATGAAGGCGTCGAAGTTCTTGCGGCTGTGGCGCAGCGCATAGAACGGGTCCTGGTCCCCATACAGCCAGAGCATGGGGTGCGGGAACGCCGCGCCGCGGCGGAACGCGACCGGGTTGATGGCGTCGGCGTGCGTGCAGCGGTCCCCCACCCAGCCCCCCACGAAGTTCAGCACGCCCAGGAAGGGTGCAGCCGGGCGCGTGCCCGCATAGGCGGCCGAGAGAATGCCCCCGCGCGAGACGCCACCGATCAGCAGGCGCCGCAGGTCCACGTCGCTGCGCGTGCGCAGGTGCGCCAGCACGGCATCGAGGTCGGCCATGGCGCGCTCCAGGCCGGGCAGCGAGCGCTCCGGCCGGCAGGCGTAGCGCGAGCGGTCGGGCTCGAAACCTTCGTCATACAGCCCGTCGGACTTGCCACGCCCACGCCGCTGTGGAAACACCACCTGCCAGCCCTTGTCCGCAAAATAGGCTCCCACCTCGGGGCTGGCCCAGGTGTAGGTGAACCATTCGGGCTTGTCCCCGTTGCCCGTGGAGCCGTGGTTGAACACCAGGGTGGGAAACGGCCCCGCACCGGGCGGCCGGTAGACCACCATTTCCAGCGTCTGTGCACGCCCGTTCTCGGTCCAGGGCGTGGGCACGCGCTCGACGCTGCGTGCATAGGCAAAGGGCTTTTGCGTCAGCACCCCGTAGCTGAGCAGTTGCGTCACGTTTTTCCACAGCGACATCTCCATGTCGCCGTCTTCGCGCAGGCGCAGCACCAGCGTCGCGCCGGTGCGCAGGGGCATGTGCAATTCGTTGTCGATGAACTTCGCTTCGCCCCGCTCGGTGACGCGCTGCGTGGCGCTGGCACCGGCATAGACCACGGTGGCCGCATCGGCAGACAGCTTCTCTACCGCCACCTTCACATCGCACTGCGCAAAGCGGCAGGCACTGCCGCGCCAGATACCGCTCCAGGGCAGCAGCCTGCGGCCGCCCTCAAGCGTGGCGTCGGGCGCCACCACGGCCACATCGGGCGGCAACTCTGCGCTGGCGCTGGTCTCGGCGGGCACCGGGCGCATCTGCGCCGTGCCGGCGGGCAAGGCGGTCTGCGCGTGGGCCACGCCCGCGAGCCAACCCACCGCTGCCACGGCAGCAGCCACAGCAGCCTTCCACCCTGCCGCACGCAACGACAACCATCGATCTTGCATTTTCAGGCACCTCCAGGACCGACAGGGTACCGGGTTCCCAGCCGCATCCCCCACGGGGCCACGCGGGCCCATGCCACGCAGGGGCTTCACCTCACCGGGCCAGCTAGCTGCGTACGCCATGTCCATCCGCGGCCCCATGCATGCCTGCCTCGGCGCTGGAGCGGGGGCGGTCCGCTGGGTCTAGGCCGTCGACAGGCGGGCCCGGGCGATGGGCGCACGGTCGAGGGCACAAGGCCGACATCATCCACTTCGCCCCAGAGAAATGGATGTTCAGGCGCCTGGCGCAACAGGAAAGTGCCCCCCAGATTTCGGGCGGCTCTTCGGTGTTCCCGACAATGCGCTTGTCGCATCTCCGCGTGCAAAATGGCCAGATGACATCTCCCATCGCGACGGCCAGCGCCCTCGGGCTGTATCTCTACGGGGGCGCAGAGCCGGGTGCAGACCTTTTTGCCCGTTTTGCCCGTTTGACGGAATCCCTGTTCGCCCGCCTTGGCATTGCCCCCACATACCTGGGGCTGGGTGGCGATGGCTACCCGGAAGGCTTTGTCCGCTATGGCGGTCGTGCGCACAAGAAGGCGTTGGCGCGGGAATTCGATGGTGTCTTGAGCGTGAGCGTGGCCGCCAATCCCGTTGGCAGCGATGAACCCACGTTCGACAGCTTCGCACTGGCTTCGCTCTCATACACGCCATCGGTGGGCGAATTGCTGCTGTCGCTGGAGGTGAACGAGGCATGGCTGCCGTTCGATGGCGAGGCCTACGCTGAGACCATGGGGGCTTACATCACGCTGGCGCCCTGGAGCTTTGGATTCGGCTTCGCCGATGCGTCCAACAGGCAGCCTGGCTTCCATATCCTGTCGCTGGACCCCGGCGACCTGCCTCCCGATGAACGCACCCGCCTGCTCACCTGGTATGCCGTTGCGCCAGAGGTTCGTGTACGCAAGCTCAGGGACGTGTATGCGCTCAATTTGCTGGGTGCAGGACAACTGGGCGAGGCGACCCGCGACGGCGGGCCGCTGCGTTCGCTGATCACGTCCATGGGGGCGGGCGACATCCAGCCAACCGCCGGCACCTCGCTCATGTCCTGGCGGGTTCCCACCACGTCGCGCGAGGCTGTCCGCCGGCAGATGGCGGAAGCCGGCGCCATCGCGGGGTTGTAGTCCGGGCCGGATGCAGGGGTTCCATGCAGTGCTGAATGGGTCTTCACGCTGGCACGCGGTGCAAGCCGCGCCTGTTTCTTGTCGTCCCAGAACGCTCGTGCCAGCTCCAGTCCTTTGAATTTTTGCGGCGACAGGGCCTTGGCTGCTGGCGCCGCACAGAGAAACATGGGGCGCGCCCTGAGGACCGACTCGGCCCAGACTTAGGGTGAAGAACGCAACGCTCGCCACGCGTCTCGATCCCGGCCGTCGATCCATCCACCATGGCGCGGGCCTGTGGCAGCATGATGAAGGTGGCGCTCTGCAGTTGCAGGGGAAGAATCGAGAGGCCGGGGTAGCATGTGGCGCCAACGCACTCCTTGTCGCCGTCCACCGAACTCACGCCGAAGCTCTCGCACATGCAACCCGCCAAACTCCGGCAGCGCTGGCACGACCCGGATTTTTCCAGCAGCGCTGTCGAAGCCATGGCGAAACTGATCTCGTCCCGAGAACTGCAAGGCCCGCTCGACCTGAGAGGTATTGCCATTGGGGCCGTCACACCCATCGCTGGCCTGCCGGTATTCAACCTGTTTCGTACCCACCTGTCCAAGGTGGATCTGTCGTGTGCCCAGATCGAGGGGTCGATGGCCGAGGCCGTTTTTGACCAGGTCCATTTCGACCAATCCAGGTTGAGCCATGTGTCAGCGGCGAAGACCCGCTTTCGTTCATGCACGTTCGATGGTTCGACGCTCCGCCTGAAGGCGGATGACGCGCGCTTCGAATCCTGCAGTTTCCGTGGTGCCAAATTCATTGCGTCGGCTTCGCTCACGGAGTGGGGTGGGCGCCGGGTACTGTTCGCCCAGTGCGACTTCTCCGGCGCCAGCTTTCGGCGGCAGGAGTTTCGTGCCAGCACCTTCGAGCAGTGCACCTTCGATGGCTGTGTCTTCGACCAATGTGACTTGCGTGGCGCCAAGTTCCTTGGCGAGTCGCCGCAACTGGAACAGTGCATGGTCTAGCGCCGAACGGATTCGCCTGCCCGCTCACTCAGCCAACCGCCCCCTCAAGCGCACGGCGACTGCCGGCACCGGATGCAGCATTCGCCGCAGCTGCCGACCCGGAGCAGGGGCTTGCCCACGCGCCCCACGCCTGCCAGCCTGGCTGCCGGCTCAGCCCGGCATCCAGGCAGGCTTGAACGCCGCATGGAACCCGAACGGCACCACCTGCGGCAGGTGCAGCGTGGCCAGGCATTGCATGCTGGCCGGGTCGACCACGCCGATCACCGTGCCGGTGTCGCCCTCGGCCAGCGTGGGCACCAGCAGCACGCCATCGTCCTCGGCAGTGGAGCCGGGGCGGTCCACGAACAGCGGCTCCATCTGCACCGCGGCCTCGCGCTGCCAAGTGCCGGCGATGCGGCCGCCATCGAGGTCCAGCTTCACGGTGCGGTCGAACATGGGCGCCTTGCCCTCGGGGTCGAAGCCCGCAAACCAGGCATGGCGCGACTGCTTCTTGCCCCAGTAGGCGCCATGCACCGAAGGCAGCTCCACGCTGGCGCCCTCGACCAGCGTCCGGGGCTGCGCATCGCTGCGGCCGGGCTCCAGCCGGTAGCGCTGCACGCGGTGCTGCACGCCCACGGGCTGGCCGGCGCGCAGGCGCTCCATCTGCAGTGCCGCAAAGATCTCGGGGCCATCGTTGGTACATAGGTCCAGCACCAGCGTGGCGGCGCTGCGGCCATCGGGGCTGGGCTCGTCCCAGGCCTGCACCGCATGGAAGCCGGTCATCGCCGGCACGGCCCAGCTGCGCACGCTGCCGTCGGTGAGCGAGATGGCGTCGACGCGCGAGCCCTGGGCCTGGTTCCACGCAAAGCTGTCGATGAAGCCCTTGCCCGACAGCGCCAGCTTGATCGCATTGAGCCGCATGGCCGGCTGCCACACGATGGCGTGCGTGGGCGTCATCGCAAACGCATGCAGGTAGCCGGCCTGGCGCACGGACCAGCGCGCCAGCACCTCGCGCCGCCGGCTGCCCTGGACGATCTTGAACAGCTTGTAGGTGCACTTGGGTCCCACCTCCAGGCCCACGTTCCAGTAGGTGCCCTGCGCATCCGTCATGCCGTGGGCCGACATCACGTGGATCACCTCGGCATCGTCGTACACGATGCGCCCTGTGGTGGCCAGCGTGTCGGGGTCGAAGCTGGTGAGCAGCGGCGTCTCGGTCTGCGCCACCCACTGCGAGCCGATGCGCGCCATCACCACCGCGCCGTTGTCCGTCACCTTGGGGTGGCGCAGGTGGCGCATGCGCGTAAAGAAGCCCGCCGGGTCTGCCGTGCCAAAGGCCGCGCGCGCCGGCTTGCGCGCCGCCAGGCTCTCGCGCAGGTCATCGGTCTGCAGGTAGCGGCTGCGGTAGGTGGCACTGGCCCCGCCCACATCCCCCGGCGCCAGCCGCACCCGGTGCAGCATGGCCAGGCCATCGAACCAGTGCCCGTAGCTGCCATGTGGCAGGTCCCACAGCGCCGGGCCGTTGAGCAGCAGGCTGCCGCCCAGCAGCCAGGAAGGAACCTGGCCGCGGATTTCGACCGGGGTGTCGGGGAGTTCGCGGGCGGTGGATTGGAGGCCGCGCAGGCGGCCCGTGAGGTTGGGTGGCACTTGTGTCGCGGACTGAGCGAGGGTCATGGGCGTCTGGTCGAACTGGTTTTGCAGGCGTCTTGGCACGAATGTCCCTCCATCATGTCCCAAGCCGGGCAAAGACTGCAGTGGAAATTTGCCCAGGGGACTTCAACATGCCACTCTTACTCGGCAGCACGCCCCCGCACCTGCCCCCTGAACCCCCAGTTGTTCTCCAACCCCACATTCACCGCCTTGCCACCGTCCTCGAACTTCAGCGTGGCTACGGTGACCTCCCCATCCGCCACGGAGCGCGAGATCAACTGAAAGGTCTGCGCATCAAGCCAGTGGCCCTTGACGGCGACGACCGCATTGGGGCCCTGCGGCGCGGTGCGGTACTTGCCGTCCAGGCCCAGGGGGCCAGCGACCGGCTCGCGCGGGACATCGGGGCGGCCGGGGTCGAAGCTGGCTTCGTAGCGCGGGTTGGCGGGCGTGAGGTCCAGCACCAGGCGCTGCAGGCCCAGGGCGTTGCGCTCCAGCAGCCAGGCCTTGCGCGAGACGGTGGCAGCCAGCTCGGGCGTGGCTCCCAAGGGCTGGGGGCCGGGCTTTTCCACCCCGGCGTCGCGGATGCGGGCGGCCAGCAGGTCTTGCGCGCCCGCATCGGCCGGCAGGGGCTCGTGCGAGCGCACTGCTGCGGTGATGTGGTCGATGAACGCAGGCAACGGGTAGTGGCGCCGGCCGGTGACGGCGACCACCACGTCGATGTCGGGCAGCACCACGATGAGCTGGCGGTTGAAGCCGGCGGTGAAGAACGCGCGTTTGGACGGAATGCTCCACCAGCCGTTGGCGTACTTGAATGCAGGCGCCGCGCTGCCGAAACCCATGTCCACCAAGGGATTGAACACCTGCTCCACCCAGGCGGCGGGCAGCAGTTGCCGGCCGTTCCACTGGCCCCGGCGCAGGTAGAGATAACCGATGCGCGCCATGTCGCGCGGGTGCAGGTACAGGCCCCAGCCGCCGACTTCGAGGCCCTGCGGGTCCTTGCGCCAGCGCACGTCGCTGATGCCCAGGGGGCCGAACAAGCGCTTTTGCGCATAGGCCAGGGTGCTGCCGCCGGTCTTCTGTGCCAGGACGGCCGACAGCAGATGCGTGTTGCCGCTGTTGTAGTTGAAGCCCGCGCCGGGCGCTTGGGCCATGGGGCGGTCAAGCACAAAGCCCTGCCAGTCGCGCGCGCGGCCCAGCTGCAGCATGGTCTCGGGCACGGCGTCGCTGAGCGGCTCGATCCAGTGCAGGCCCGAGGTCATGTCGAGCAGGTGAGCGAGGGTCATGGCCTTCTTGGAGGCATCGGCGTTGGCGACCTTGCGATCGGCAAAGAAGTCGAGCACGGGTGCATCGCGCGAGGCGATCAGCCCGTCCTGGATGGCCATGCCGGTGAGCGTGGCGACGATGCCCTTGGTGGTGGAGTTGACGGCGTGCTTGAGCCCCTCGCGGTAGGGGGCGTAGAAGGCCTCGGCCACCAGGCTGCCGTGGCGGGTGACGAGCAGGCTGTCCATGCCCTGCGCGGCGCCATAGTCGACGAGCTTGGCCAGCGCGGCAGAGTCCATGCCCTGGGCCTCGGGCGTGCTCTCGGCCCAGTCGTCACCCGGCCAGAGCGTGGTGGGCGGGGTGGTTACGGCCGATGCAGCGGACGACGCGGGCGCCGCGGCGTCCTGCTGCGCCCCTGCCGTGAACGGTGCGGCGGCGCCGGCCAGCAGCACGGCCGTGGCCTGCCTGCGGGTGATGGGGGCGGGGACGCCAGTCCCTGCCACCCCAGCTTGCGTGTGCCTTGCCATCCTCAGCCTCCCTCGGTACATGTTGTGCAGAAATCATATGCGCCCGGGAGCACGCGCCTTGGTACTTCTTTTGGGGGATTGTGGTCGTTTCCCCACGGTGGGTGGCGAGGTGGCGGGCAGCTCCTGGCAGGCCGCACGCAGCCAGGCCAGCACCGCGTGGAAGGCATCGCCCGGCCCCTCCTGCACGCCCGCGCGCGGCGCCATGAGCTGGTAGCTGCTGCCATCGGCCACGAAGCCACACGGCGCGCACAGCACGCCGCTGGCCAGGTCGTCGGCCACCAGGGCCAGCGGGCCGATGGCCACGCCGGCACCGGCCACAGCGGCTTGCAGGCTTTGGTAGAAGTGCTCGAAGCGGATGGCGCGCGTGGGCTGCAGCCGCATGCCAACCAGCGCGGCCCAGCTGCCCCAGGCGTCCGGCCGCGTGGCGGTGTGCAGCAGCACGCCCTGCAGCGGCTCGCCTTGCTGCGGGCCGAGGGTGGTCGCCACATCGGCGCGGCACACGGGGCCGATGTGCTCGTGCAGAAAGGGCTCGGCCAGCACATCGTCGGCCAGCGCGAAGTCGTTGCGGCGGATGGCCAGGTCGATGCCGTCGCGCTCGAAGTGCACCACGCCGCCGGCCGAGACCAGGCGCAACTCGCGCTCGCTGCCCACGGCGGCCTGCAGCTGCGCCAGACGCGGGATGAGCCAGCGGATCAGCAAGGTGGGCTCGCACGACAACACCAGCGGTCGACCCGGCCCGGCCGTGCGGCGCGCACGGTCCAGGGCGGTGCGCAGGCGGTCGAGCGCGCCGGCCACGTCCTCGGCCAGCACCTGGGCGGTGGGCGTGGGCACTACTGAGCGGCTGCTGCGCCGGAACAGGGTGAAGCCGAGCTCGCCCTCAAGCTCGCGCACGGCACGGCTCACGGCGCCGTCGGTCAGGTGCAGCTCGCGCGCGGCGCGCGAAACGCTGCCATGGCGCACCGTGGCTTCGAAGGCGCGCAGGGCGGACATCGGGGGCAGTCGGGTGTCTGGGGGCATGGCATGAGTCATTGATTGAATTCTGCTCAATCATGCCTGAGATCAAATCGGTTTTCTTATCCTTTGCGCAGCGGCACAGTAGCGTCCATTGTTTGATGGATACGCAACCCAATGACCTTCATCGCCGTTCTGGCCGACGACCTTACCAGCGCACTCGATGGCGCGGCACCGTTTGCGGCACGCGGGCTGTCGGTTCGGGTGGTGCTGCGCGCCAGCGCCATCACCCCGGGCAGCGCCGATGTGCTTGCGGTGGATTTGGACTCGCGCTTTCTGCGCCCCGGCGTGGCACAGCGCCGGTTCCATGGCGCGGCGCAGCGGCTGCGCAGCGCGGCCCTGGTCTACAAGACAGTGGACTCCACGCTGCGCGGCAACCTGGGCGCAGAGGCGCAGGGCGCACTCGCCGGGGCCGGCCGCCAGCGGGCCGAAGTGGCGCCGGCCTTTCCGGCCGCAGGCCGCACCACCGAGCAGGGCCTGCAGCGCGTGCAGGGCATGCCGCTGGAGCACACGGTGTTTGCGAGCGACCCGCGCACCCCCGTCACCACCAGCAACGTGGCCGAGCGCATGCACGGCCTGCCGCCGGATTGCATGCGGGTGCACGACGCCGCGCACGACCACGACCTGGACGCCATCGTCGCCGCAGTGGGTTGGCAACGGCCCGGCGTGCTGTGGGTGGGCTCGCCCGGCCTGGCGGCAGCGCTGGCCCGCGCACTGCCCTCCATGCCCGTGCAAGACACCCAGGGCAGGCCCGCAGCCGCGGCAGGACCCCTGCCAGCCACCCCAGCACCCCGGCCTTGCAGGCGCGTGCTGGTAGTGGTGGGCAGCCTGCATCCGGCCAACCAGGCGCAGGTGGATGGCCTGGTGCACGCCGGCGTGCCCGTCATCGGGCTGCCGCCGGGCACGGGCAGCCCATTCGACCCCGCGCCGCTGGCCGCCACGGTGGCCCAGGCACTGGCCCGGCACCCGGTGGTGTGCCTGGCATCGCCCCGCATGGCCGATGCGGCCACCGGCACGCCAGCCTGCGCTGCGCCGGCCCTTCAGCTGGCGCAGGTGGTGGCGCGCTGCGCGCCGCACTTCGACGCGCTGGTGGCCACGGGTGGCGACACTGCGCGGCGCACCGTGGATGCGCTGCGCGCCCGCTCGCTCGACCTGCTGGGCGAGGTGGAGCCCGGCGTGCCCTTCGGCGTGCTGCGCCTGCCAGCGCGCCAGATTCCTTTTTCGACCAAGGCAGGTGGCTTTGGCTGCGCGGACACCTTGCTGCGCTGCGTGCAACGCCTGCAGTCCCTGCCCACCCTTTCCCCACAGCAAAGACCAACACCATGAATGCGAATGCAAGCACCCGCCCCCCTGCCCTGCCCCTGGCCATCACCATGGGCGACCCGGCCGGTATAGGCCCCGAGATCATTGCCCAATGGGCCACGGCACGCGGCACGGGGGCTGCGCCGTATGTGGTGGTCGGCGATGTGGGTGCCCTGCAGCGCGCAGCGGCCACCGTGGGCGCGCCGCTGCAGGTGCGCCCCGTGGGCGACCAATTGGAGGGCTTGCATGAGGCCTTGCGCCAAGGCGCCCTGCCCGTGCTGCAGGCCTGCGCGCCGCTGCCGGCCGACCTGCCCATGGGCCGCGTGGACGCCCGTGCCGGGGCCGCAGCGCATGCCTGCGTGCAGCGCGCCATCGACCTGGCGCTGGCGGGCAGCGTGGCCGGCATCGTGACCGCGCCGCTGCACAAGGAGGCGCTACGCGCCGCCGGCGTGCTGCACCCCGGCCACACCGAGATGCTGGCCGAGCGGGCCGGCACCACCGACTTCGCGATGATGCTGGCCAACAGCGAGTTGCGCGTGCTGCTGGTGTCCATCCACCTGGCGCTGCGCGATGCGATTGCCGCCGTGACGCCCGAGAGCGAGCTGCGCGCCATCCGCCTGGCGCACCGCGCCTGCCGCGCCTACGGCATTGCGCAGCCGCGTGTGGCGGTGGCCGGACTCAACCCGCATGCGGGCGAAGGCGGGCTGTTCGGCCACGAAGACCGGGACATCATCGCCCCCGCCATTGCTGCGGCGCGGGCCGAGGGCATAGACGCCACGGGCCCCTGGCCGGGGGACACGGTGTTCATGCGCGCACGCCAGGGTGCGTTCGACATCGTGGTGGCGCAGTACCACGACCAGGGCCTGATCCCCGTGAAGTACCTGGGCGTGGACCAGGGCGTGAACATCACCGTGGGCCTGCCCTTCGTGCGCACCTCGGTGGACCACGGCACGGCCTTCGACATCGCGGGCACGGGGCGGGCCGATGCATCGAGCCTGGGGCATGCGGTGGACCAGGCGGTGGCCATGGTCACGGCCACGCAGGCAACGCCGCCACCCGGGCAGCCGTTGCCGGAATTCATCTTCATGCTCACCCGGCACGACCAGACCATCACCGACGCCCTGGGGCAGTTGCCCGCCGTGCTGGCCGCCGGCGTGCGGCACATCGGCTTCAAGGACATCGGCCTGCCCTGGGCCGCGCTGCAGCGCCTGGCCGATGCCATCCACGCGGCCGGCGCTGTGAGCTACCTGGAGGTGGTGAGCCAGGACGAGGCCAGCGAAGTCGCATCGGCCCGCGCCGCCGTGGCGCTGGGGGTGGACGTGCTCATGGGCGGCACCCGGCCCGAGGCGGTGCTGCCGCTGCTGCGCGGCACCCCCATCCGCTACTACCCGTTTGCCGGCCGGGTGGTGGGCCACCCCAGCGTGCTGCAGGGCACGGTGGAAGACGTAGTGGCCAGCGCGCGCCGCATTGCCGCCCTGGAGGGCGTGCACGGACTGGACCTGCTGGCCTACCGCTTTGCAGGCGATGCAGCCGAGGTGCCAGCCCTCATGGCCGCCGTGTGCTCGGCGGTGGACAAGCCGGTGGTGATTGCGGGCTCCATCGACCGGGCCGAACGCATCGCGGCCGTGGTGGCGGGCCAGGCGGCAGGCTTTACCGTGGGCACCGCAGCGCTCGACGGCGCCTTTGAAGTCACGGGCGTGGTACCGCACGGGCTGGCAGGGCAACTGTGCGCCATCCAGACCGTGCTGCAAGGTGCAGTGGCGCAGGCCTGAGGCAGCCCCCGCAGCATCGGGGTCTCTCCCGCCGGCCCCGGGGACGTCGCAGGACACCCATGGCGCAATCAGCGCAGTTCGCACTACAATAAGAAATTACTATTTAAAAAATTGAATTTATTTGATTTTAATCAATAGTAATTCTTAAAATTCAGCATTTAAAAGGCAGCCCCCATGACCCTCAACTGGAAGACCGCCGCCGCCTGTTCCTTGCTCGCCTTGGGCGTCCTGCATATCGCGATGGGCTTGGTAAGGTTCAAGCAGCCGTTTCTGGCCGCCCTGTCCGACGGCCTGCTGGACGCATTCAAGACCGACGACAGCCGTCGCCTCGCGTTCTGGTTCACCCTGCTTGGGCCGGTGCTGATGCTGTGCGGCCACCTCGCGCTGCGGGCCGCCGCCAACGGGGACGTGCACACCCTGGGACTGATCGGCCTGTACCTGCTGGTTGCCGCGTTGGTGGGTATCGCGGCCTTCCCTGCCTCGCCCCTGTGGGCCTTGCTCGTGGTTGCGGGGGTGTTGTTCGCGACGGGGCGCGGTTGGCTGGCGTGAGTGCCATGCCGTGGCAGTCTCCCGCACAGGAGGCCGCTGCGCACTGACCCCCTGGCTTCCGCCCTGTGGCGGAGCTTCGGTGGGTTTCAATCGGCGCCTTGCCGCCCGACACTGGCCAGCAGGTCACCCAATGCGCGCTTGACGGCACCGAGTTCGCCCGCGCCGATCAACCCCGCCCACTGCCCCTCGATGCGGCTGCCGGCCGCCATGGCCAGCGGGCGGATCTGGCGGCCCCGCGCGGTGAGAAACACCAGGCGCGAGCGCTTGTCGCTGGGGCTGGGGCGGCGTTCCACGTAGCCGAGTTTTTCGAGCTCATCCACCGTCTGCGCCATGGACTGCTTGCGCACGCGCGCCAGCAGCGTGAGCTCGCTCACGGGCATGCCCTCGGGCGGCACAAAGGTGAACACGCTGGCATGCGCCGCGCGCACATCGCCAAAGCCGGCCTCGGCCAGGGCCTCGTCCACCGCACCCGCGAACTGCTGGTGCAGCAGGCGCAGCAGCACGCCCAGCGAGCCGGGTGTGTCAGGGGTGACGGTGGTGGAGGAAGTCGATGGGCTCATGGCGGAATTTGACAGTCACCTGTCTATTTCAATAAACTAGACAGGTACCTTACCATTTTTGAGGAATGCCCCATGCCCACCATTTCCGTTCTCGATTCGCACCTGCACTATGAGGACACTGGTGCCCCAGGCACCGGCCCCACCTGGGTGTTCCTGCACGGCAACCCGGTGTCCTCGCACCTGTGGCGCAAAGTGCTGCCAAGTGTCCAAAGGCTGGGCCGCTGCCTGACGCCGGACCTGATCGGCATGGGCCAGTCGGGCAAGCCGGACATGGCCTATGGCTACGACGACCATGCGCGCTACCTGGCCGCCTGGTTCGATGCAATGGACTTGCAGGACGTGGTGCTGGTGGGCATCGACTGGGGTGCGTCGCTCGCCTTTGACTGGGCACGCCGGCATGCGCACCGGGTGCGCGGCATCGCCTTCATGGAGACCATCGTCAAGCCCATGGCCTGGGCTGACTTTCCTGCGGCGGTGCGGCCGCGCTTCGAGGCGTTTCGCACGCCGGGCCTGGGCGAGCAGTTGGCCCTCGCGCAGAACCAGTTCCTTGCGGGCTCGCTCACGGCCACGGTGCTCACGCCGCTGTCTGCCGCCGACCGCGCGGTGTACGAGGCGCCCTACCCCACGCCCGCCAGCCGACGCCCGCTGCTGGCCTGGCCGCGCGCCATGCCCATCGAAGGCTCGCCCGCCGACGTGGTGGCACGGGTCGAGGCCTATGGCGATTGGCTGGCAAGCTCGCATGCCGTACCGAAGCTGCTGCTCACCTTTACGGGCTCGCCCACGCTGATGATCGGCCCGGCCATGGAAGCCTGGTGCCGCGAGAACATCGCCCGCCTCACGGTGCAGGCCTGCGGCGACGCCGGCCACCTGGCGCCCGAGGACCAGCCCGTGCGCATTGCCGATGCGCTGCTGGCCTGGGCGGACACCGCCCTGCTGCCTGCTGCTATTGCTTCTGGATCCCGGCCTGCTGGATCACATCGGACCAGCGCTTGATCTCGCGTGCAAAAAAGTCGGCCTGCGCCTTGGGCGTGCCGCCGCTGGCCTGCACACCGAGCTGCAACAGCCGGGCCTTGACATCGGGCGCGTTGAGCGCGGCATTGGTCTCCTTGTTCAACCGCGCAATGATGTCGGGCGGCGTGCCCGCCGGCGCGGCAAAGGCGTTCCACGAGGCCACGTTGAACTGGGGCGCGCCGCTCTCGGCCACGGTGGGGACGTTCGGCAGCGCGGGCGAGCGCTTCTCGCCCATCACGGCCAGGGCATGCAGCGTGTTGCCCGAGATCTGCGCCAGCACCGGCGCCAGGATCTCCACGCCCGCATCCACCTGCTCACCATGCAGGGCGCTGACCACGGCCGAGGTGCTGTTGAACGGGACAATGGTCACATCGAGGCCCAGGCTGCGCTTGAACAGCTCGGCCGCCAGGTGCTGCGTGCTGCCGATGTTGATGGTGCCGATGTTGAGCTTGCCGGGGTTGGCCTTGGCATAGGCCAGCAGCGAGGCGATGTCCTTGAAGCGCGACTTGGCGCCCGTGATGAGGGCGATGTCGAAGGTGCCCAGCATGGACACCGGCTTGAAGCTCTTGACCGGGTCGAACGGCAGGCTCTTGAACAGGCCCGCGCTCACCGCGTTGCCGTTGGACATGAGCAGCAGCGTGCGGCCATCGGGCGCCGCCTTGGCCACCGTGTCGGCCGCGACGATGCCACCCGCGCCGGGTTTGTTGTCCACCACGATGGGTTGGCCCGTGGCCTCGGTCATCTTCTGGGCCACGGTGCGCGCCGTGAGATCGGCCACGCCGCCGGGGCCGAAGGGCACGACCAGGCGGATGGGGCGCTTGTCGGCGGGCTGCGCTGCCACGCCCGTGCTGGCCAGCGCGGCGGCCAGCCACAGGAAGGTACGGCGCTCAGGGATCAGGGGAAAAGTCATGTTTTGTACTATGACAAAAACAGGATTGTCCTGCCATGGGGCACATGCACTGGGAGCTATGCCTGGGCAGCATGGGGTTGACCGGGGGGTGCACACCCCCATGGGGATACCATTGCGGCTTCCGACATCCGTATCCGCCATGAAAAACGCCACCGAATTCGCCCCCGGCCTCGTCGTCCAGGGCATAGACGCCCCGCTGTCCCTGTCGAGCTACAAGCTCATCGCCTTCGATATGGACTCCACCCTGATCAACATCGAGTGCGTGGACGAAATCGCCGACGCCGCCGGCCGCAAGGCCGAGGTGGCCGCCATCACCGAAGCGGCCATGCAGGGCATCATCACCGACTACAAGGAAAGCCTGCGCCAGCGCGTGGCCCTGCTCAAGGGCGTGACCGTGGCCCACATGGAGCAGGTGTTCAGCGAGCGCCTGCGCTTCAACCCCGGCGCCAAGGAGCTGGTCAGCGCGGCCAAGGCCGCAGGCCTGACCACGCTGCTGGTCTCGGGCGGCTTCACCTTCTTTGCCGACCGCGTGAAGGCGGGCCTCGGGATCGACTTCGCGCGCTCCAACATGCTCGAGGTGGAGAACGGCCTGCTCACCGGCCACATGGTGGACCAGGCCTGGGGCGATATCTGCGACGGTGCCGAAAAGCGCCGCACGCTGCTCGAAGTGGCCTCGCTCATGGGCATTGCGCCGTCGCAGGCGATTGCCGTGGGCGACGGTGCCAACGACCTGCCCATGATGGGCGCGGCCGGCCTCTCGGTGGCCTACCACGCCAAGCCCACGGTGCGCGCCCAGGCCAAGGTGGCGATCAATGAAGGCGGCCTCGACAGGCTGCTGGAAGTATTGCGCTGAACCCCTCCGCCCTGCCCCGCCGCGCCTGGCAATCGCTGCGCCGGGGCTGGCGCCAGCACCTGGGCACGGTGCTGCTGGCCCTGCTGGTGGTGGCCGGCGTCGATGCCTGGCGCACGCGCGACCTGCCGAAAGGCCCCGCGCCCGATGCCGCCATCACCCTGGCCGATGGCAGCAGCACCACACTCTCCGAATGGCGCGCCCGGCACCCCGGTCGGGCCGTGGCCCTGCATTTCTGGGCCGAGTGGTGTGCCATCTGCAAGCTCGAAGAACCCACGGTGGCCAGCCTCTCGGCCGATTGGCCGGTGCTGGGCATTGCCATGCAATCCGGCCCCGCCGCGCGCGTGGCCCAGGTGCAGCGCCAGCGCGGCATGCCCTGGCCCACGGCCGTGGACCCGCAGGCCGAGCTGTCGCGCGCCTGGGGCGTGCGCAGCGTGCCGGCCCTGGTGGTGGTGGATGCGCGCGGCGATGTGCGCTTTGCGACCACCGGCTACACCCCGGGCTGGGGCATGCGCTGGCGGCTGTGGTGGGCGCAGGCGGTGCCGAGCCTGCGTACTTTGGTGGGCTGACCGGCACTCGTACGGATTTGCCTTGGATCGCATAGCCAGGCAGGAGCCGCAGACAGTGCCGTAGCACGACAAGGCGAACCAACTATCGCTTACGGTGAAGGCAATCCGCCTCAGAAATTCATTGCGCTGCGCGCCACCCACGACGCATGAAACTGGCGCGAACCAGGCCAGTGCCCCCGTGCAAGGGCCGCCCCGCCGCACTGGGGGCGTCCCCCTCCCGACTCGCGCAG
>NZ_AKJX01000290.1 GCF_000276605.1 Acidovorax sp. CF316
TGGCAGGCCTGTGCCGGTGGACCTGTTCGAGCGTGAACACCTGCCCGAGCCCCCGGTCCCGGCCCCTGCCGCCGAAGCGCCATGACCGCCGTGCCAGGGCCCACCCCCGCCGCGCCCGCACCTGCCGCCACCGTGCTGTGGGTGGATGGCGATGCGCCGCACGCGCAGGCGGCCATCGCCGTGCTGGCCCAGCGCTGCCCGGGCTGGCGCGTGGTGCACAGCCCCTCGGCCGAGGCCGCCTCCCTGCTGCTGGCGGCGCAGACCTGGGATGCGCTGGTGCTGTGCCTGGACCCGCAGATCCAGGAGCTGCCCAGCCTGCTCGAGCTGTGCGCCGGGCGCCCGGTGCTGCTGTGCCTCGATGCGCAGCAGGAGGCCCTGGCGGCACGCGGCTTTCGCTGCGGCCTGGGGGACTATGCGCTGCGCGCAGCGGATGGCAGCCACCTGCCCGAGCTGGTGCACCGCCTGTCCGCGCTGGTGGGCCGCCAGGGCGCGGTCGCCGTCCCCGGGGCGGCGCAGCAGCCCATGCGCACGGTGGATGCACGCATCTGGCACGAGGCGCTGACCCTGCTGCAGGAGCAGCGCCAGGGCCTGCAGGTCACGCTGGCGAGCATGAGCCAAGGCATCTTCCGGACCGGGCCGGACGGTCGCATCACCATCTACAACCAGCGCGTGCTGGAGCTGCTGAACCTGCCCGAATCGCTGATGGCCGCCCGGCCCACCCTGGCCGAGCTCACGCAGCTGCAGGCCGAGCGGGGGGATTTCGGCAGCGGCTACAACCTGGTGGACCACCGCGGGCGCGACTACATTGCGCGCTCCGCCGTGGACCCCTCGCCCGAGGTCTACTGGCGCACCACGCGCGATGGCCGCACCTTCGAAGTGCGCACCACGCGGTTGCCCGATGGCGGGCTGGTGCGCACCTTCACCGACGTGAGCGACTATGTGCGTGTGGAAAATGAGCTGCGCGAGAGCGAGGCGCGCTTTCGCGGCCTGAGCGACCTGTCCTCAGACTGGTACTGGGAGCACGACGCCGATGGCCGCTTCGTGCAGCTGGCGGGCGACCTGAGCGTCAACGGCATCCCCCTGTCGAGCGTGATGGGCCGTACCCGCTGGGAGATCGGCGCGCTCAACATGGGCGATGCCGACTGGGACGCCCACCGCGCGGTGCTCGCGGCGCAGCAGCCGTTCCGCGACCTGGAGCTGCAGCGCCAGCGGCCCGATGGCAGCATGCACTGGATCTCGGTGAGCGGGGTGCCCGTGTTCGACGGCCAGGGCGTGCTGCGCGGCTACAGGGGAGTGGGGCGTGACATCACCGAGCGCAAGCAGGCCGAGCTGCAGATCGAGCGGCTGGCGTTCTTCGACGCGCTCACCGGCCTGCCCAACCGCCGCCTGCTGATGGACCGCCTGCAGCGCGCCACCGTGGCGGCCGGGCGCAGCCACGCGCATGGCGCGCTGCTGTTCATCGACCTCGACAACTTCAAGGACCTCAACGACACGCTGGGCCACGACACCGGTGACCAGTTGCTGGTGCGCGTGGCCAGGCGCCTGCTGTCCTGCGTGCGCGAGAGCGACACCGTGGCCCGTTTTGGCGGTGATGAATTCGTGGTGCTGCTCGACGGCCTGCACAGCGACGTGGCGCATGCCAGCAGCGAGGCCGCGACCATTGCGCAGAGCATCCTGGCCGCCCTGGGCAAGCCCTACGACATGGACGGCATCAGCCACCACAGCACGCCCAGCATCGGCATCGCGCTGTTCGGGCAGCGCCCGTCCACGCCGGACGAGCTGCTCAAGCATGCCGACCTGGCCATGTACCAGGCCAAGGCGGCGGGGCGCAACACGCAGCGCTTCTTCGACCCCGACATGCAGGCCGCCGTGAGCATGCGCGCGGCGCTGGAGGCCGACCTGCGCCGCGGCCTGAACCAGCAGGAGCTGCTGCTGTACTGCCAGCCGGTGGTGGATGCCTCCGGCAAGCTGCTCGGCGCCGAGGCCCTGGTGCGCTGGAACCACCCGCGCCGGGGATTGGTGCTGCCCGGCGAGTTCATCCCGCTGGCCGAGCAGACCGGCCTCATCCTGCCGCTGGGCCAGTGGGTGCTGGAAGCCGCCTGTGCCCAGCTGGTGCTGTGGTCGCGCAGCGCGCTCACGCGCCCCTTCTTCCTGTCGGTGAATGTGAGCGTGCGCCAGTTCCGCCAGCCCGATTTCGTGACCCAGGTGCTCGGTGCGCTGCAGGCCAGCGGCGCCAACCCCGAGCGCCTGCGCTTCGAGCTGACCGAAAGCCTGCTGCTCACCGATGTGGAGGACAGCATCGCCCGCATGGAGCAGTTGCGCCGCCACGGGGTGGGTTTTTCAATGGACGACTTCGGCACCGGCTACTCCTCGCTCAGCTACCTCAAGCGCCTGCCGCTGGACCAGCTCAAGATCGACCAGGGCTTCGTGCGCGACCTGCAGACCGACCCCAACGATGCCGCCATCGTGCGCACCATCCTGGCCCTGGCGCGCAGCCTCGATCTTTCGGTGGTGGCCGAAGGGGTGGAGACACCGGGCCAGTTCGAGTTCCTGCAGCGCCACGGCTGCCAGGCCTTCCAGGGCTACCTGTTCGCGCGCCCCATGCCGGCCGAGATGCTGGAGCGCGCCCTGCTTCCTGCGCCATGACAAACCCGGGGCGCACCGGGCGGGCGACAATCGGCGCATGAAGAAACAGGTGCTGGTGGCGGGCGGGGGCATAGGCGGGCTGGCTGCGGCCCTGGGCGCATCGCGCGCCGGTTGGGATGTGCGGCTCTACGAGCGCGCCGCGGCCTTCAGCGAGGTGGGGGCGGGCGTGCAGCTCGGGCCCAACGTGGTGCGCCGCCTGCAGGCCTGGGACCTGCACCGGCCGCTGCAGTCGGTGGCCGCGTTTCCGGCCCGCTTGCAGGTGCGCAGCGCCCTGTCGGGGCGCGAACTGGCCGAGCTGCCGCTGGGCGCCACCGCCATCGAGCGCTATGGCGCCGCCTATGCCACCATCCACCGCGCCGACCTGCACAGCCTGCTGCTGGCCGCCGTCACCAAGTACACCGACACCCAGCTGAACCTGGCGCACGCCATCGAGGGCTTCACCGACGGCAGCACGGCCACGAGCCCCATCCCGGGGGCCGAAACCGCCGTCACCGTGCGCACCAGCCGCGGCAAGGAGGTGGAGGGCGACGCGCTGGTGGGGGCCGACGGCCTGTGGAGCGGCACGCGCCTGCAACTGCTGGGCGGCACCGCGCCGCGCGCCACGGGCCACCTGGCCTACCGTGCCCTGGTGCCGCAGGAGGCCCTGCCCAAGGCCCTGCGCACCCAGCAGATCACCGCCTGGCTGGGCCCGCGCCTGCACGTGGTGCAGTACCCCGTGCGGCGTGGCGAGCTGCAGAACCTGGTGGTCATCATCGAAGGCCCGGCACCCGAAGACATGCAGGGCTGGGACCATGCCGCCAATGCCGCCGACCTGGAGCAGGCCCTGCAGCGCGCCTGCCCGGCGCTGCAGCACGCCGTGTATGGCGTGAGGGAAAGAGTGTAGATCTCGGTGGTCGCCGTATCATTAGATCGGAAGAGCGTCGTGTAGGGAAAGAGTGTAGATCTCGGTGGTCGCCGTATCATTAAAAAAAAACAC
>NZ_AKJX01000291.1 GCF_000276605.1 Acidovorax sp. CF316
GGCTGCCGCCGCTGCTCTCAAGGGCCGGCGCGTGGGCGTGGTGCGCGGCAGCCTGGAGGAGGCCGAGCTCAAGGCCCAGGTGCCGCAGGCCACGGCCGTGCTGTTCGACAGCTCGGCGCCGCTGCTCGAGGCCTATGTGCGCCACAGCATCGACGCGTTTGCGGCTGGCAATGTGGTGGCCGAGTCAATCCCCGACACCGCCATGCGCGAGCGCGTGCGCCGCCTGGCCGTGCTGCGGCAAAGCCCCTGCCACATAGGGGTGCGCAAGCGCGAGCCGCGCCTGCTGGCCCGGGTGGACGCCTTTCTGGTGCAGGCCCGGTCGTCGCAGGCGCTGATGGTCAACGCCATGCAGTGGTTCAAGCACAGCCTGTCCCCCGACATGTTCCGCGAAGGCAAGGGCTGAAACGGATTTGCCTTCAACCGTATGGCGTCGTTGGGTCGCCTTGCCGTGCGACAGCACTGTCTGCGGCTCCCCGCCTGGCCATCCGGTTGAATCCAAATCCGTAGAAGCCCCTCTTTTTCTCACCCGGCCTGAACCAAGGCAAGCCTCCATCTACCGCCAGGTGCACTCCCCATGATCACCTCACTTCGCACCCGCATCCTGCTCATCACCACCGTTGCGGTCACCGCCGCCCTGGCATTGACGGGGGCGGCCACCTACTCGATCGTGCGTTCGGCCACGCTGCAGACCATCGAGGACAACCTGGCGGCCATTGCCTCGGGCAACGCGCTGGCCATCGAGAAATGGGTGTCCGGCAAGGCCATGGCCGTGCAGGCCACGGCCGCGGCGGTGGAGCCGGGCGACCCGCGCGGCATCGTGCTGCACATGAACAAGGCCAACGGCTTCCCCGTGACCACGGCGGGCTGGCAGGACAAGCGCTGGGTGTCGAGCAGCGCCACCACGCCGCCCACCTACGACCCCACGGCACGCCCCTGGTACCAGAGCGCGGTGGCAGCGGGCAAGCTGGTGGTGACCAAGCCCTATGGCGACGCCTCCACGGGCGAGCCCTTCGTGTCGTTCGCGGCGCCCATCTTGCGCGACGGGGCGGCGCAGGGCGCGGTGAGCGGCGCCGTGCCGCTCAAGGGCGTGCAGGAGGTGGTGGCGGCCGTGCACCCCACACCCAGCAGCCTGGGCCTGGTGATCGACAAGGACGGGCTGGTGCTGGCCCACCCCGATGCCCAGCGCATGCTCAAGCCCGCGTCGGAGCTGTCGCCCGCGCTCACCCCGGCGGTGGTGGCGGCGCTGCCCGGAGCCACCCATGCGCTGGAGGTGGAACTCTCTGGCGCGGCCAAGCTGCTGCGCGCCCTGCCCGTGCCGGGCACGGATTGGTACCTGGTGGTGGCGCTGGACAAGGCCGAGGCCACGGCGGGCCTGGCCAGTGTGCTGCGCGCATCGGCCATTGCCACGGTGCTGCTGGCGCTGGTGGCGGCCGGTGCCTGCGCGCTGCTGACGGCGCAGTCGTTCCGCCGCCTGTCGCAGGTGCGCGATGCGATGGACGAGATCGGCTCTGGCGGCGGCGACCTGACCCACCGCCTGCCCGTGACCGGGCGCGACGAGGTGGCGCAGATCGCCTCGTCGTTCAACGCCTTCGTGGACAAGATCGGCGCGGTGCTGCAGGAGGTGCGCCAGGGCGTGGAGTCGATGAAGACGGCCACCGACGAGATCAAGGCCGGCAACCACGACCTGTCGCACCGCACGGAGACCTCGGCCAGCAACCTGCAGGAGACGTCGGCCTCGCTGTCGCAGCTCACGGCCACGGTGCAGCAGTCGGCCGAATCGGCCGCCCAGGCGGCGCAACTGGCGCGCGCGGCCAGCGCATCGGCAACGCGCGGTGGCGAGGTAGTGGCCAGCGCGGTGAGCACCATGGACGAGATCTCCAGCGCATCGGCCCGCATCGGCGAGATCATCGGGGTGATCGACTCCATCGCCTTCCAGACCAACATTCTGGCGCTGAACGCCGCGGTGGAGGCCGCGCGCGCGGGCGAGAACGGCCGGGGCTTTGCCGTGGTGGCCAGCGAGGTGCGCAGCCTGGCGCACCGCAGCGCCACGGCGGCGCAGGAGGTGCGTGCGCTGATCAACACCTCGGGCGCCAGCGTGGCCACGGGCACGCAGCGCGTGCGCGCGGCCGGCCAGACCATGGACGAGATCGTGCACAGCATCCAGCGCGTGGCGCAGATCGTGGGCGAAATCAACGGCTCCATGACCGAGCAGAGCGCCGGCATCGGCCAGATCAACCAGGCCGTGGCGGAGATGGACCGCGCGACACAGCAAAATGCAGCCTTGGTCGAGGAATCCACCGCCGCATCGGCGGTGCTCAACGACCAGGCCCACCACCTGTCACGCACGGTGGCGGGCTTCACCCTCGAAGCCTCCCCCGCGTCCAACCGGCTGGGCCTGCCCGCCCCACGCCGCTGACCCCGCAATAATCCTCCCCATGAGCATCAGCCAGACCCAGATCGCACAGCAGGTGGTGGAATCCATCCTGGCCCAGAAGCTTGCGCCCGGCGAGCGCCTGGGCGAGCAGGAGCTGGCCGACCTGTTCGGCGTGAGCCGCACCCTGGTGCGCGAGGCGCTGATGCAGCTGCAGGCACGCGGTTTTGTGGAGGTGCGCCCGCGCAAGGGCTGGTATGTGGTGGAGCCCACGGTGGAGGATGCACGCGACGCGTTCTCGGCCCGGCGCATCATCGAGTCTGGCATATTGGCCGATGCCGGGCGGCCGCTGCAGTCGGTGACGCCGCGGCTGCGCGCCCACATTGCCGAGGAGCAGCAGGCCATCGAGGGGGCGGATGCAGCCACGCGCGCCTTTCTGCTGGCGGACTTTCACGTGTGCCTGGCCGAGAGCATGGGCCACCGCAGCCTGAGCGACATATTGCGCGACCTGACGGCGCGCACCACGCTGGCGGCCTCGCTCTACCAGTCGCGGCACGAGGCCAGCCAGTCGTGCGCCGAGCACGAGTCCATCGTCGAGGCGCTGGAAGCCGGCGACACCGCCCTGGCACGCGAGCGCCTGCTAGCCCACATCGGCCATGTGGAGGCGGCGCTGAACCCAGGCCAGCCGCTGGTGCGCGACCGGCTGCGCGATTCGCTGAGCCCGCTGGCGGGCACCCGCTCTGGCACGGACGGCTGAGCCGCCCTCCCCTTTTCCCCTTCTCTCATTGCCGCCCCGGCCGCCAAGGCCCGGGCGGCTTTGTTTTGCGCGTGCCGCAGGCACCCCGGGTAAACCCCAGTCATTTCCCGTTCGAGCGGTGTTTTATTGCATCCATTTTTTGTATACAAATATAGGGTGCAACTTTCAACCGAGCCGCAGATGCCCGGAACCCGTCCTTTTCCACACGAGGAGACACCCGTGAACACAGCCGTCAGCAGCAGTACCACCCCGTTGGCCGGAGGCACAGCGCCCGCCGGGCCGCACCATGGCAATGCCCTGATCAAGCCGGGCTACGACCCGCGCCTGACCAATGAGGACCTGGCGCCCCTGAAGCGCCAGACCTGGGGCCAATACAACATCTTTGCGTTCTGGATGTCCGACGTGCACAGCGTGGGCGGCTACATCACGGCGGGCAGCCTGTTCGCTTTAGGCCTGTCGAGCTGGCAGGTGCTGGTGGCGCTGCTGGTGGGCATCGTGATCGTGCAGTTCTTCTGCAACCTGGTGGCCAAGCCCAGCCAGGTGACGGGCACGCCCTACCCGGTGATCTGCCGGGCGTCGTTCGGGGTGCTGGGGGCCAATATCCCGGCCATCATCCGCGGGCTGATCGCGGTGGCCTGGTACGGCATCCAGACCTACCTGGCGTCGGGCGCCTTCTTGCTGCTGGCGCTGCACTTCTTTCCGAATCTGGCGCCGTATGCCGATGTGGCGCAGCATGGCTTTGCCGGCCTGTCCACGCTGGGCTGGGTGGCGTTCATGGTGATGTGGGTGCTGCAGGCGCTGGTGTTCTGGCACGGCATGGAGGCGATCCGCAAGTTCATCGACTGGGCCGGTCCTGCCGTGTACGTGGTGATGGCCGTGCTGTGCGGCTGGCTGGTGTGGAAGGCGGGCTGGAAGAACATCGACCTGAACCTGGGCGGCGTCAAGTTCCAGGGCTGGGATGCACTGCCGGTGATGCTGTCGGCGATTGCGCTGGTGGTGAGCTATTTCAGCGGGCCCATGCTGAACTTTGGCGACTTCTCGCGCTACGGCAAGAGCTTCGACGCGGTGAAGAAAGGCAACTTCTGGGGCCTGCCGGTGAACTTCGTGTTCTTCTCGCTGCTGACGGTGGTGACCACGGCGGCCACGCTGCCGGTGTTCGGCGAGCTGATCACCGACCCGGTGCACACCGTGAGCAAGATCGACAGCACCACGGCCGTGGTGCTGGGCGCGCTGACCTTCATGATCGCCACGGTGGGCATCAACATCGTGGCCAACTTCGTGTCGCCGGCGTTCGACTTTTCCAACGTGGCACCGCAGCACATCAGTTGGCGCACGGGCGGCATGATCGCTGCCGTGGGCTCGATCTTCATCACGCCCTGGAACCTGTATGCCAACCCCGAGGTGATCCACTACACGCTGGACGTGCTGGGCTCGTTCATCGGGCCGCTGTTCGGCATCCTCATCGCCGACTACTACATCGTGCGCCGCCAGCAGGTGGATGTGGATGCGCTCTACACCATGAGCAAGCACGGCGCCTACTGGTACAGCAAGGGCTACAACCCGCGCGCCGTGTGGACCATGGTGCCCTCAGCGCTGATCCCCATCCTGTGCGTCATCGTGCCCACCCTGCGGCCGGCCGCCAACTACGCCTGGTTCATCGGCATGGGGCTGGGCTTCGTCATCTACCTGGTGCTGAACCGCAAGAACTGAACTGAATACAAGAAAGAGAGAGCTGAAGCCGTGCGCATCAAGATCATCAACCCCAACACCACCTGGAGCATGACCGAAAAGATCGGGGCCTGCGCGCGCGCCGTGGCGCGGCCGGGCACCGAGGTGGTGGCGGTGAGCCCCGCCATGGGCCCGGCCTCCATCGAGAGCCACTACGACGAGGCGCTGGCCGTGCCCGGCCTGCTGCAGGAGATTGCGGCCGGCGAGCGCGACGGGGTGGACGGCTATGTGATCGCCTGCTTTGGCGACCCGGGCCTGAAACCCGCGCGCGAGCTGGCGCGCGGCCCGGTGGTGGGCATTGCCGAGGCGGCCATGCACATGGCCAGCATGGTGGGGGCACGCTTTTCGGTGGTGACCACGCTGGGCCGCACCATGGGCCAGGCCTGGCACCTGGCCGAGATCTACGGCATGCAGCGCTTTTGCGCCAACGTGCGCGCCTGCGAGCTGCCGGTGCTGGAGCTGGAGGTGCCCGGATCGAACGCGCGCGAGCGCATCACCGACGAGTGCCGCCGCGCCCTGGCCGAGGACGGCTGCGACACCCTGGTGCTGGGCTGCGCGGGCATGGCGGACCTGTGCGAGCACATTTCGCAAGCCCTGGGCGTGCCGGTGATCGACGGGGTGGCGGCCGCCACGTCGATGGTCGAATCGCTGGTGCTGCTGGGCCTCTCTACCAGCAAGCATGGCGAGCTGGCGCGGCCGCTGCCCAAGGCCATGGCAGGGGCACTGGCCGGCTTTGCGCTGCCGCCCGTGGCAGTGGTGCCGCCGGCGCGCATATCCCGCGCGGCCTGAAGCGTCAAACAGGGGGCCGGCACGAATCCGGCCACAATCGGAACCCATGCCCCGCGCCCGCACGAGCCCCCAAGCCCTTCCCGCCAACCTGGTGCCTGACGCCGAGACCGCCCCCGAGGCGGCAGCGGCCGACGGGCGCCTGGCCTCCACCGAAAGCATTGCCCAGGACCTGGCCACGGCCATCGTCGAAAAGCGCCTGCCACCGGGCACCTGGCTGCGCGAGGAGGCGCTGGGCCGCGTCTACACCGTGAGCCGCACCAAGATCCGCGCGGCGCTGGTGATGCTGTCCAAGGACAAGCTGATCGAGATCATCCCCGACAAGGGCGCCTTCGTGAGCCGGCCCAGCGTGCAGGAGGCGCGCGAGGTGTTCAGCGTGCGCCGCGTGCTGGAGGCCGAGGTGGTGCGCCTGTTCATCGCCAGCGCCACGCCGGCCGACTACCAGATGCTGGAGCAGCACATCCGCTTCGAGCGGGCAGCGCTGCGCGAGAGCACGACCACGGGCCGGGTGCGTGAAAAACTGCTGGGCGACTTCCACGTGGTGCTGGCCGAGGCGGCCGGCAACCAGACCCTGGCCCAGCTGGTGCGCGACCTGGTGGCGCGCAGCTCGCTGATCGCCATGCTGTACGACTCGTCGAACGACCCGCACTGCTCGTCGGAGGAGCATGCGGACTTCCTGGCGCTGTGCAAGACCGGCGACGTGGCCGCAGCCGTGGCGAGCATGACGGAGCACCTGCAGCGCATCGAGGCCAACCTGGCGCTGGATACGGGGCGGCCGGATCGGCAGCTCGACCTGGTCAAGGCCTTGCTGGCCTGACCTTCCGCGCGCAGCCGCCGACTGCGCGCCCCCTCCTTCCAAAACGCTCCCTAGGGTTTACCGGGATAAGGTTGTCGCCATGTTGTGTATACACTTTTTGTATGGATGGCTGTACACGGAAGATGGATGCCGTCCTTAGAACCCAACAACGCGACCCACCTACCCCGAAGGAGCTCTCCCATGTCAGCGTCCGTGCACCCCGTGGATGAACAACTGCCCATAGCGCGCCTGGGGGCTCTGGGCTTGCAGCATGTGCTTGTGATGTATGCGGGGGCCGTGGCGGTGCCGCTGATCGTGGGCCGGGCGCTGAACCTCACGCCCGACCAGGTGGCCAAGCTGATCTCGGCCGATTTGTTCGTCTGCGGTCTGGTCACGCTGGTCCAGGCACTGGGGGCCACGCGCTGGTTCGGCATCCAGCTGCCGGTGATGATGGGGGTGACGTTCGCCTCGGTGGCGCCCATGGTGTCCATGGCGCAGAGCACCAGCGGCACGGCGGGGGCGGGGCTGATATTCGGCTCGGTGATCGGGGCGGGGGTGATATCGATCCTGATCGCGCCCATGGTGAGCCGCATGCTGCGCTTCTTTCCGCCGGTGGTCACGGGCACCATCATTGCGGTCATCGGCATCAGCCTGATGCGCGTGGGCATCAACTGGATCTTCGGCAACCCGGTGGGCCCCACGGCGCCCAACGTGGTGAACCCCGACCACATCAAGTGGCTGACCGAGGCACAATCGGCCGCCGGCGCGCCGGGCTCCTCGCTGCCACCCGTGCCCAAGGGCTTTGCGGTGGTGCCCACGGTGCCCAACCCACGCTATGCGGACCTGACGGGCGTGGGCATCTCGGCCCTGGTGCTGGTGTCCATCCTCCTGATCGCCAAGTTCGCCAAGGGCTTCATCGCCAACATCTCGGTGCTGCTGGGCATTGTGATCGGCGGCGTGGTGGCGGCGGCCATGGGGCTGATGACGTTCGACAAGGTGGGCAAGGCCGACTGGTTCGACCTGGTGCTGCCGTTCGAGATCGCACTGCCGGTGTTCGACCCCATCCTGATCTTGACGATGACGCTGGTGATGATCGTGGTGATGATCGAGTCGACCGGCATGTTCCTGGCCCTCGGGGACATGACGGACCGCAAGATCGAGCAGGACGACCTGACCCGCGGCCTGCGCACCGACGGCCTGGGCACGCTGCTGGGCGGCATTTTCAACACCTTTCCGTACACCAGCTTCTCGCAGAACGTGGGCCTGGTAGCGGTGACGGGCGTGAAGAGCCGCTTTGTCTGCGTGGCCGGCGGTGTGATCCTGATCGTGCTGGGCGTGCTGCCCAAGATGGCGGCGCTGGTGGAGTCGCTGCCCACCATGGTGCTGGGAGGCGCGGGGCTGGTGATGTTCGGCATGGTGGCGGCCACGGGCATCCGCATCCTGGGCGGGGTGGATTTCCGCAACAACCGCTTCAACGGCATGATCGTGGCGGTCTCCATCGGCGTGGGCATGATCCCGCTGATCGCCCCGAGCTTCCGCCAGTGGATGCCGCATGCCATCCACCCGCTGATCGAGTCGGGCATCCTGCTGGCCTCGATCACGGCGGTGGCGCTGAATGTGTTCTTCAACGGTGCCAGCAAGGACACCAGCGCGGCGGTGAACGCAGCCCGCCAGGCCGAAGCCCACTGATCACCCGGCCCGCTCATATCCAACAGGCCCCCGGCTGACCGCCGGGGGCTTTTTTGCGTGGGAGGGACGCTGGCGCAAAAAAAAGTCCATGCGGCACCGATGGAAAAGCGCGTACCTCCCGCGGGGGCCGTTTCTCCTCTACCGCACGGCCCCCAGGCGCCCCTGGTGTGCGCAACTTGCACCGGTGCAAGCTAACGTACCGTGCAGTACGCTACATTGATTGCTCCGTTGCAAGGAATCCCATGCGCACGAAATTCAGCAAGATGTTGGCGGCCACCGGACTCGTGACACTCGACCCGGAAGAGCAGACCCAGGACGACCCACCGCCAGAGGCCTATTCGGAACCCGAGCCGGAGCCGGAACCCTCGCCTGCGCCCGCCGCAGGGCCACAGCCCGTGCTCGCGCCCGAGCAAAGCGTGGTGGCGGAACAAAAGGACTTCGCCGACCTGTACCGCGAGGCCAACGTGCCCGTGGTGGCCTATACCGCCGAGAAGCTGCTCAAGCTGATGGCGGGGCTGGAAAGCATGCCCATGGAAGTGCGCAAGCAGGCCGTGCGCGCCATGGACGAGGCCGATGAGAGCTGGACGGTGGAAGATTCCGTGCTGGACGCGCAACGCAAGGTGAAGGCGTTGGCCGTCGCCAAGCAGAAAATCGCCCAGCAAGTGGCTTCCGCGCTGCAAAATGCGGACCGGGAGATCGCGGCCATCCAGGCCGAGGAGCAGGACAAGAGCGCCCAGGTGCGCAAGCAGATTGCCGAGCTGACGGCGCTGCTGGACCGCGGCGTGGCACGTGCCGCGCAGCAGACGGCCGACGTGCGTGCGGCCGCCAGAACGAACCAGGAGGCGGGGGACAGGGAGTCGGCCCGGCTGGATGCGGAAATGAACCGCCTCGGCCAGGTCGTCATCACGTTCGCCGGTGGTTCACCGATTCAAAAATAACAGGAGTAGAGCAATGCAACTGACTGGTCTGGGCAAGGCGCTGATCGCGGTCATCGTCGTGGGGGCTGCCGGTTCCGTTCTGTGGAACATGGGCGGCAAGATGTGGGTGCAGGACAAGCTGGGCAAGACGGAGGCCTCGCACGAGGTTGCCAACCAAAGCAGCGGGTCGGCGCCTGCCGTGGCGACCGGCAGCAGCGGCAATGCGCCTGCGGCATCGCCTGCGGTGGCCGCGCCCAAGGGCGGCGCGCTGGGCTCGCCCGGCAACCCGCTCAAGGTCAGCATCGTGAGCTTTCACGGCTATGCGCCGGCCCTGGTGGCCAATGGCAACAGCCTGAAGACGCAGCCGGGCTCGATCTTCCAGAAGGCGGGGGTGAACGTGGAGTTCATCATCCAGGACGACATCCCCACGCTGACGACCATCTTTGAGAGCAACACGGCGCAGTGCGCGTGGCGCACCTCGGACTTCTGGGCGCAGGAGCAGCCCAACCTGATCAACACCAAGCTCGATGGCCGCGCCATCATGATCGTGGACAACACCCAGGGCGCCGACGCGGTGATCGCGCGCGACCCGGATATCAAGCGCATCGAGGACCTGGTGGGCAAGAAGGTGGCGCTGCTCAAGTACACACCCTCGCACGGCCTGTTCATCAACGCCATCAACAACTCCAGCCTGAGCGCCAAGCAAAAGGCCAACGTGCTCGACCGCGTGGTCTACATCAACGCCGACGAGGGCACGCCCGGCGTGCGCGCGGCGTTTGCCGCAGGCAGCGTGGACGCGGCCGTGCTGTGGGACCCGGACCTGTCGCTGGCCGTCAAGGCCACCCCCGGCGCGCGCGTGGTGTACTCCACCAAGGTGGCCACCAACCTGATCTACGATGTGATGGTCTGCAACCAGAAGCTGCTGCAGGACCCGGCCAACCAGCCGGCCTTCCAGGGCTTCGTCAAGGGCTGGATGGATGGCGTGACCGCCGCCCGCGCCAACCCCGCAGGCGCCGCCGAGGCGCTGGTGCGCACCGAGCCCTTCTTCGACCAGCTGGCCAAGAAGGAAGGCATGCCCTTCATCTCGAGCCTGTTCTCCAACCTGGTGTGGACGGGGCTGGACGACAACGCCCGCATCCTGGGCCTGGCGGGCGACACCAACCACTATGAGCGCGTGTACCGCGAGTTCGACGCGATCTACCGCGCCGCCGGCTCGCTGGCCAACCCGAACTCGCCCGTGGTCTCGCCGCAGAACTCGTTCGACTACCGCTTCATCAACGCCCTGCTCAAGGACAACCAGGCCGCGCGCGCTGCCGCCGCCAAGCCCGAGTTCACCTTCGACACGGCAGGCATGCAAAAGGCCGAAGCCCGCCCCGCCGCGCTGACCAAGCCGGTGAGCGTGAACTTCCCCGTGGGCCAGGCCGAGCTGACCAAGAAGGCGCAGGAGGTGATCGACACCCAGGTGGTGCCGTTCATCAACAGCAATGGCTCGGCGTACTTCGAGATCTCGGGCAACACCGACTCGACCGGCAGCGCGCAGGCCAACCAGCGCCTGTCCAAGGCGCGTGCCGATGCGGTGACCAAGTACGTGGTCACGCAGTGGGAGATTCCGGCCGCGCGCTTCAAGGTGGTGGGCAATGGATCGAACAACCCGATCTGCAATGAAGGCAACCCCGGCGCGCTGGAGGTGGACCTGGATACCTGCCGCCAGATGAACCGCGCCACCCGCATCGCCGTGCTGGCACGCTGAGGGGCCGGCGATGGCGCAATTCTGGAACCCCAGCCATCCGATCTCGCCCCAGACCCAGCGCATGCTGGGCGTGGGCGCCGTGGTGGTGGTGCTGGTGGCCTGGGCGCTGGTAAGCGCCTCGGGCCTGGTCAACTCGAACCGGCTGCCTGCACCGTGGGAGGTGGCCATGGCTTTCTCGCGCCTGGCCTGGGACCCGGTGCGCCAGGAGAGCCTGCTGCTGACCTCGGTGCTGTGGTCCGGCGGGCGGCTGGTGGTGGCCGGCATCCTGGTGATCCTGATCGGCCTGCCCATCGGCATCCTGATGGGGGCCTCGCCGCGCATCAACGCCACGCTGTCGCCGCTGATCGACCCGTTTCGCTCGGCGCCCATCGTGGCGCTGCTGCCCATCATGGTGATGTGGTTCGGCATTGGCGAGGAGATGAAGATCGTCTTCCTGTTCTCGGGTGCGGTGGTCTACCTGATCCCCCTGGTGCGCGATGCGATCCGCTCGGTGCCGCAGTCGTACTGGATCAGCGCGCGCGACCTGGGCGCCACGCCGTGGGAGTGCATCCGCCGCGCGGTGATCCCCATGGCCATGCCGCGCATCGTGGACGGCATCATCATCGCCATCTCGGTGATGTGGACCTACATCACCGTGGCCGAGTACGTGAACGCCAAGGAGGGTCTGGGCCAGCTGATCCAGAACGCGCGCCGCTTCTCGGCCATGGACCAGGTGTTCGCGGGCATCATCACCATCATCGCGCTGGCGCTGATCACGCACCGCGTGATGACCTGGGCCAAACGCAAGATGTTCCCGTGGGAAAGCACGGTGTGAACGCCCTGAGAACCCCGACAACCACAAGCCAAGCATGACATCGAGCACTGTGAGCATTTCCATCCAGATGACCGGCATCGTGCAGGAGTACCCTGCCGCCAACGGCCGGGGCGTGCTGCGCGTGATCGACGGCATCGACCTGCACCTGGAGAACCCGAGCATCAACATGCTGCTGGGCCCCTCGGGCTGCGGCAAGTCCACGCTGATGCGCATGATGGGCGGGGTGCGCCCGTTCAACGTGAAGACGCCGACCATCGGCCGGGTAGCGATCGATGGCAAGGAGTGCCTGGACCAGCACGACGACGCCGTGACCGTGTTCCAGCAGTACGCCAACCGCCCCGACCTGACGGTGTGGGACAACGTGGCCTTTCCGTTCACGCTCAAGCTCTGGAAGGGGCGCATCAGCCAGGCCGAGATCAAGGAGCGCGTGGACACCATCCTCGCCGCCGTGGGCCTGGCCGACAAGAAGGCCATGCGCCCGGCGCAGCTCTCGGGCGGGCAGAACCAGCGCGTGGCGCTTGCGCGCGCCCTGGTGCTGCGCCCGCGCATTTTGCTGATGGACGAGCCCTTCGGCGCGCTCGACCCGCAGACGCGCGAGGAGATGCAGCGCCTGCTGCTGTCACTGTGCAAGGCCAACCCCTGCCTGGTGGTGTTCGTCACGCACGACGTGAGCGAGGCCCTGGCACTGGGCGACCGGGTGATCGTGCTCTCGCCCCAGCCCGCGAAGATCGCCGATGACTTCGTGATCCATGCCGAGCACCCGCGCTCGGAGGCCTGGGCGCGCTCGACCGAGACCCTGCGCATGCAGGACCGCATCCTCACGTCGCTGCGCGACGCGAAGGGCCATGGCCAGATCACGCTGAGCGTATGAAATTCGCCCCGGGCGAACGGGAAGAGCCCCCCTATATCCAGGAGTTCCTGACCGGCAAGTGGA
Organism: Acidovorax sp. CF316; assembly: GCF_000276605.1. GTDB lineage: Bacteria > Pseudomonadota > Gammaproteobacteria > Burkholderiales > Burkholderiaceae_C > Acidovorax. The sequence goes on from NZ_AKJX01000291.1 coordinate 12,543, forward strand.
ACGTCACGGCCTCGCTGGGCGCGGCGGCGCTGGCGGTGCTGGCCTCCTTTCCCTACGGGCTGCCGGGCTTCATCTTCGTGGGCACGGCCTATGCGGCCGTGGAGGGGCTGGCCCTGCTGTACGTGCCGGGGATGTCCACCTTCCGCTACGCGGTGCGCCGCAAGTACGCCACGCTGCGCTACCAGGCGCAGGTGGACAGCCTGCTCAAGGAACTGGGCGACCGCAATGAGTGCGACCCCAGCTCCAAGCGCATGCGCGTGTACCTGCAGACGCTGGACCGCATCGACGCACTGGAGCGCATGGTCAAGGCCCGCACCTGCGCGCTGAGCGTGGAGGACATCGACCGCCTCAAGGACGTGACGCGCGACTACCTGGCGCGCTGGCTGGCCATCGTGAGCGCCAACGAGCGCCAGAGCCAGCTGAGCAAGCGGGAGATTGCCGACCGCCTGCGCAGCGTGGAGGACCAACTGGCCGCCACCACCGACGAGCGCGAGCGCCGCCAGCTGCTGCAGGCGAAGAAGGACTACCAGCGCCTGCTGGAGAGCAGCAGCCGCCTGAGCAGCCGCATGTTCGCCATCGAGGCGGCCATGGTGTCCATGCCGGACATCATCGAAGAGGTGTTCCAGCAGGCCGTCTCGATGCCCATGGCCAGCGATGCCTCGGCCCGGCTGCGCGAGAGCGTGGACCGCCTGGCCATCGAAGAGAACCTGGAAGCCGACATCAGCGAGGAGCTGGACACCATTGGCGTCCACGTTCCGAGCCCCGCTGCAGCGAAAGCCAGCGCATCCCCCGCTCCGCGCCCCGTAGCGCAAGCCATGAAATGAGCCCCTCCATGACGACCAACACGGTACAGAAATCGCACCTGCAGACCCTCGTCGATTTCGACGAGTACACGCGCCTGATGGAGGCTGCGCTCAAGGCCGCCATCGTTTCCGACGAGCCGGGCAGGCTGGTGCGCTTTTTCGCGCGCTACATCGCCTGGAACGGCTACTTCGGCTGCAGCGTGGCCTCGCTCGCGGGCAAGATCGGCTGCGCGCGCCACCTGTTCACCGACCCGGCCGAGCCCTTTTTGCCCGCGGCCGACCGCAATGTGCTGGTGGCCAGCTACATCTTCGATGCGGCGCGCGACGAGTTCGACGACCACTCCACGCGCGCCCGCGACCCGCACCGCAACCTGGCGCAGGCCTTCCTCAAGGGCATTGTGCAGACCACGCTGCCGGGCGCCGACATGGCCACGGTGAACGCGCTGGCGGCCGAGCCCGCCTGGCTCAAGCTGCTGAACCAGGGCGTGCTGCGCGGCTACGGCGGCGGGCAGGAAGACACACTGGAGGCCATCTTCCACGCCATGGGCTACCACCTGGGCAGCGAGCTGCTGGCCGACCGCGAGTTCACCGTGATCGGCGCCACGCTGCGCGAGGCTGGCGGCGGCTTGGCCGAGCGCCTGTTCCACACCGAGGTGGACATCGGTGGCACCCAGCACAAGGCCCTGTCCTGGGTGGGCATCCACTCGGGCGAGGGCGGCGCCGTGGAGGCCGACCATTTCGAGTGGGCCACCCAGGGGGTGAATGCCGCCTTTGCGTACATCCCCCCCGCCCAGCATGCCGCCATGCTGGCCCAGGTGGAGCAGGGCTTCGTCGCCTTCGCCCAAGACCACCGCACCTTCTTCGACAACGTCAACAACAGCTAAGCAAGGAACCTGCACCATGGCTTCTTCCAACTTCCTCGGCCGCCTGAGCAACCTGTTCACCGGCTTCCTCTCGCTGTTCGTCTCGGGCATCGAAAAGAACAACCCCGAGATCGCGTACGAGAACTCGATCAACAGCATGAAGGCCAACTACGACCGCCTGAAGAAGGCGGCGGGCGCCATCATCCGCCAGCGCGACGACGTGACCACGCGCCTGCACAACGCCAAGCAGAAGCAAGCCCAGCTCGAAGCCAACCTGCAACAGGCCATGGACACCAACCAGGACGACCTGGCGGTGAGCATCCTGCAGATGAAGAATGACAACGACCAGTCGGTGACCGAGCTCACGGCCGAGGCCGAGACGGCCATGGCCGAGGCCGAGAAGATCAAGGACGCGCTGCTGGAGATGAAGAGCGAGATCAAGCGCGTGGAGGACGAGCGCGACCGCAACCTGGCCAAGCTGGCCGGCGCCAAGGCCAAGATCCAGATCCACAGCCAGCTCGAAGGCCTGTCGGTGGATGCCGAGATCCGCGCGCTGGACAATGTGCGCGGCCACATCGCCAACGTGATCTCCGAAGCCAACCTGGGTGACGAGCTGCGCGGCGCCGACCTGGACGTGCGCATGAAGGGCCTGCAAAAGGGCGCCTCGCGCGCCACGGCCGAAGCGCAGCTGGCCCAGCTCAAGGCCGCCCGCGCGCAAGGTGCTGGCGCCAAGCAGATGTAAGCCCAAAGACCACCAGAGCAGCACGCCTGCCACCGCCCGAGGAATCCCGTGAGCACACCCTCCCCTTCCGCAACGACCGCGACGCCTGCCACGCCTGCCTGGGTCGACACGGTGCGCCGGCGCTACCTGGGCGGCGATGCCTCGGTCTTTGTGCTGTACCGCAACATCTACGACCGCATCCTGCTGGATGGCAAGTTCGTGGAGCTGGAGCAGTACCTGTTCCGCTCGCTGCTGGAGGGCAAGAAGAAGCGCGTGCTCTCGCACAGCATCGCCTCGGGCACGCAGGCCCTGGCGGGCCGGGCCTTCGATGCCGAGGCCGAGCCGCTCGACGGCATCGAGCAGGCACTGACGCACGAGAGCGGCACGGCCGTAGTGATCCACTACGCGGGCTCGCTGTTCCCGGCGGGCGACCCGTCGATGATGACCATGCAGGACCGCCAGGCGATCGCCAAGCTGCACCGCTGGTCGCTGGACCCGCAGATCGGCGACAGCGACAACGTGGTGTTTTTGCTGGTCGAATCGCTGACCGAGCTGAACGCGCAGATCCTGTCGAACCCGCGCATCGCCACCGTCGAGATCCCCATGCCCGGCCAGGCTGAGCGCGAGACCACTATCCGCATGGCCGATGCCTCGCTCGATGCGGGCCAGGTCACGCGGCTGGCGCAGCAGGCCTCGGGCCTGCGCCTGGTGCAGCTGTTCGGGCTGCTGGGCAACGACAGCAAGGCACCCGCGCCCAACGATGCCGAGCGCGAGGCGCTGATCCGCGAGCTGATTGCGGGCACCGAGGACGCCGAGGCACGCGCCAAGCAGCTGACCAAGCTCACCAGCGGCCAGACCAACGAGCAGATCCGCCACCTGCTGCAGCCGGGCAGCAAGGCACCGGCCAAGGGCAATGCCTTCGAGGAGATCGCGGCGCTGCTGCGCACGCGCAAGCGCGAGCTGGTGACGCAGGAGTGCTTTGGCCTGATCGAGTTCGTCGAGCCCAAGATGGGCCTGGAGGGCGTGGGTGGCATGACCATGGTCAAGGCCGAGCTGGCCGCCATTGCCGCCGCCGTGCGCTCGGGCAACGTGGCGCGCATCCCCATGGGCATCCTGGTGGTGGGGCCCATGGGCTCGGGCAAGACCTTCGTGACCAAGGCCTTCGTGCGCGAGGCCGGGATACCGGCGGTGATGCTCAAGAACATCCGCTCCAAGTGGGTGGGCGCGACCGAAAGCAACCTGGAGAAGGTGCTGGCCATGGTCAAGGCCATGGGGCCGATCGCGCTGATCATCGACGAGGGCGACCGCAGCCTGGGCGGCGAAGGCGACGAGGACGGCGGCACGTCGTCGCGCGTCACGGCGCGGCTCAAGGAGTTCATGTCGGACACCGACAACCGCGGCCAGGTGCTGTTCATCATGATGACCAACCGGCCCGACAAGCTCGATGCCGACATGAAGCGGCCCGGCCGCTTCGACACCAAGATTCCGCTGTTCTTCCCCGAGAACGGGGCGGAGCGCGCGAACATCGTGCGCGTGATCCTCAAGCGCTTTGGCAAGGCAGTCGAGGAGCCGGTGCCGCAGGATGACGACGATGGCATCGGCGAAGGCTGGATGGAGGCGGCGCTGGAAGACACGGAGTTCTCCAACGCCGAGCTGGAGGCGCTGACCCTGCTGTCCATCGACCTGGCCGAGCGCGGTGATGGCCGGCTCACGCGCGAGGTGTTCTTGCAGGCCGCAGTGGACTACATGCCCACGCGCGACACGCTGATGATCGAGTACATGGAGCTCTTGGCCATCTCCGAGGCCTCGCGCCGCAGCCTGCTGCCCGAGAAGTTCAAGCACCGCACCACCGACGAACTGCATGCCGAGATGAAGCGCGTGCGCAGCCAGTTGCGCCTGTGAAGGCCAGGCCATGAACAGCGGCAGCGACGACGTCAACGCCCTGGCCCGCGACCAAGTGCGCAGGGCCCTGACCGCCGCGAAGAACGACAAGCGCTGGGGCTGGCAGGAGGTGTCGGAGCTGCTCACCGAGCTGGGCATCGACCAGACCCCGAACAACCTGACCACCAAGCAGAGCCGGGGCGCCTTCAAGGCGTCCGACTTTCTGCTGCTGCTGCGCAGCATGGGCGTGACGCAGCTGGACCTGTCCACGCTGGAGATCCCCGGCCTGGCGCCGGCCACCCGCAAGGTGGAGGCCAACAAAAAGGCACGACTGACCAAACCTGGATAGGCCTATTGGCTTTCTGAAAAGGAAGACAATCCGGTTTTTGCCATGTACCGGGGCCCACAACCCCCACCGCCTCACCAGCCCCACCGGGCAAGGCCAGGCCTCCACCCCCCACACCATGGCACCCATGGCATCAAGGTTGGATCCCATGCAATCAACGCATTAACCCTCACTCCCATCGCCTCCGCCATGGAGTAAGCTCATTTTTGGCATTTGCTGAGAATCTCCTGCAGGATTTCCGTATGACACAGAACCTTTCCGCTGCCGAAGAGGCATTGCGCGACGCGGCCCGCGAATACCATCGCAACCCCAGCCGGGGCAAGATCGCCGTCACCCCCACCAAGCCCCTGTCCAACCAGCGCGACCTGTCGCTGGCGTACTCGCCGGGCGTGGCCTATCCGTGCCTCGATATCGAGGCCGACCCGTCCAAGGCCTTCGACTACACCTCGCGCGGCAACCTCGTGGGCGTGATCACCAACGGCACGGCCGTGCTGGGCCTTGGCGACATCGGCCCCCTGGCCAGCAAGCCGGTGATGGAGGGCAAGGGCTGCCTGTTCAAGAAGTTCGCTGGCGTGGATGTGTTCGACATCGAGCTGGCCGAGCGCGACCCGGACAAGCTGGTCGAGATCATCGCGGCGCTGGAGCCCACGCTGGGCGGCATCAACCTCGAGGACATCAAGGCGCCCGAGTGTTTCTACATCGAGAAGAAGCTGTCGGACCGGCTGAACATTCCGGTCTTCCATGACGACCAGCACGGCACGGCCATCATCTCCAGCGCCGCGCTGCTCAACGGCCTGGAGCTGGTGGGCAAGGAGATCGGCGCGGTGAAGATCGCCGTCTCGGGCGCGGGCGCCGCGGCCATTGCCTGCGTGGACGTGATGGTGGGCCTGGGCGTGAAGCGCGAGAACGTCTACATGGTCGACTCCAAGGGCGTGATCTACGACGGCCGCCCCGGCGGGCTCGATGCCTCCAAGCAGCGCTATGCGCAAAAGACCGAGGCGCGCACCCTGGCCGACGTGGTCAACGGTGCCGACGTGTTCCTGGGCTGCTCGGCCGCTGGCGTGCTCACGGCCGAGATGGTCAAGACCATGGGCACCAAGCCCATCATCCTGGCGCTGGCCAACCCCGAGCCCGAGATCCGCCCCGAGCTGGCCAAGGCCGTGCGGCCGGACTGCATCATCGCCACGGGCCGCTCGGACTACCCGAACCAGGTCAACAACGTCCTGTGCTTCCCCTACATCTTCCGCGGCGCACTGGACTGCGGCGCAACCAAGATCACCGAGGCCATGAAGCTGGCCTGCGTGCGCGAAATCGCCGACCTGGCCAAGGCCGACGTCAGCGAAGAGGTGGCCAGCGCCTATGCCGGCAAGGAGCTCACCTTCGGCCCCGACTACCTGATCCCCACGCCGTTCGACTCGCGCCTGATCCTCAAGATCGCGCCCGCCGTCGCCAAGGCGGCGGCAGAGTCGGGCGTGGCCACCCGCCCCATCACCGACATGGAGGCCTACAAGGAGGCCCTGTCGCGCTTCGTCTACCAGACCGGCATGCTGATGCGCCCGGTGATCACCGCAGCCAAGGCCCTGCCCGAAGGCAACAAGCGCGTGGCCTACGCCGATGGAGAGGACGAGCGCGCGCTGCGTGCGGCGCAGATGGCCATCGACGACAAGATCGCCCACCCCATCCTCATCGGCCGCCCTGCCGTGATCGCCGCGCGCATCGAAAAGGCCGGCCTGCGCATGCAGCTGGGCAAGGATGTGGAGGTGTGCAACCCCGAGGACGACCCGCGCTTTCGCCAGTACTGGGAGCACTACCACAGCCTCATGAAGCGCGATGGCGCCACGCCCGAAGTGGCCAAGGCGTCCGTGCGCCGCTCCAACACCATCATCGCCTCGCTGATGGTGGCGCTGGGCGATGCCGACGCCATGATCTGCGGCCTGGTGGGCACCTACGAGACCCACCTGGAGCGCATCCACAGCATCCTGGGCCGCCAGGAGGGCGTGAACGACTACGCCGCGCTCAATGCGCTGATGACCAACCGCGGCACGCTGTTCATTGCCGACACGTACGTGAACGAGAACCCCACGGCGCAGCAACTGGCCGACATCGCCTGGATGTCGGTGCAGGAGGTGCAGCGTTTCGGGTTGCCCGCCAAGGTGGCCTTCCTGTCGCACTCGAGCTATGGCTCGTCCAAGCGCCCATCGGCCCGCAAGATGCGCGAAGCGCGCGACCTGTTCGTGGCCGCCCACCCCGACATCGAGTGCGACGGCGAGCTGCACGGCGACGCCGCGCTGGAGCCCAACATCCGCAATGCCTACATGGCGGACTCCACGCTCACCGACTCGGCCAACCTGCTGATCTGCCCCAACCTGGATGCGGCCAACATCCTCTACAACGTGCTCAAGACCACCACCAGCGGCGGCGTGACCGTGGGCCCCATCCTCATGGGCGGTGCGGCCACGGCCTATATCCTGACCCCCGCGGCGACGGTGCGCCGGGTGTTCAACATGACTGCCCTGGCCGTTGCCAGCGCAGCCACGCGCGCGCGCTGATCTGCTGCAGCAGCGCCCACAAAAAAAGAGGCCCGAGGGCCTCTTTTTTTTTCGAGCCACCGTGCGTGCTCAGCGTACTGACACGTCCACGTAGTTGGCCACGGGCGGCAGGTGCTCCACGAGCCAGTCGGCATCGAGCTGCAGGGCCTTGGTCACCTCGGCTGGCAGGCTGGCAATGGTGTCGGCGGGGGACTTGGGCTCTTCGAGCCCGATCTCGGCCAGCAGCGTGGCCACATGCAGGATGCCGCCCAGGCGGCAGAACGGGGTGGAGGCCACGGGATCCTCGGCCGTTTCGAGCGCGCGCACGATGGTGTCGGGAAAGCGCCAGCGCCGCGCCAGCTCGCCCGTGACCTGGGCCTCGGTGAAGCCCAGCAGGGATCGCTCGCGCTCCCAGCGGCCGCCCGCGTGGTGCGGCAGTTGCTCGATGGCGGGGATCTGCTCGGGCATCTTCTGCGCAATGATGAGCTCGCCCAGGCGCACCAGGAAGCCCGCGAGCCAGGACTCCTGCACGTCCGAGCCCAGGGTGCGCGCCAGCCACTGCGAGTAGCCGGCGATGGCCATGCTTTCCTTCCAGAAAGCCTCGGCGTCCACGCCCTGCGCGTCCTTGAACACGCCGGACATGCACGACGCCAGGGCCAGCGTGCGCACCTGGTTCAGGCCCACCATGGTGATGGCGTCGTCGAGCGAGGCCACCTGGCGCGGCAGGCCGAAGCGCGCGCTGTTGGCCAGGCGGATGAGCTTGGCCGTGAGGGCCGGGTCCTTGGAGATCGCCCCGCGCACTTTCTCGAAGGGGATGTCATCGTCCTTCATGGTGGCGATCAGCTCGCGCGCCACGTCGGGGATGGTGGGCAACTGCACGTTCTCGAAGAATTCCTGGATATTCGCCATGGGGCTCCCTCCTTGTCCGTTGGATTCGAATGGACTTTCGTTGTACCACCGGCACGCCGGTCGTGGGTGCGCGTTTGCCCCAATGCGCGCACCGGCCTGGTGAATCGACGATGTACCACCGTGGTATGCACTGCTGATGCACCATTTCGGGAAAGCCTCTAGAAGGGCATGCACCAATCTGGCGAACAATAGGCTCCATCCCGCCTTGGCGCTCCTGAAAGCGGGCATCGTTTTTGCTGACTCCCCACCAAGGCACGGGGGCGGTGCATCCGGACCGCCAGCGCATGTGCGCAACTTCCCCTGCCGTCTTCTGACAGGAATCCACCTATGAACAAACGATCCCTCCTGCAAGCCGCCGCGCTGCTGGTCGCCGCTGGCAGCTTCTCCGTGGCCCATGCACAGGCCACCACGCCCATCAAGTTCCAGCTCGACTGGCGCTTCGAGGGCCCGGCTGCCCTGTTCCTGCAGCCCGTGGCCAAGGGCTACTTCAAGGCAGCGGGCCTGGACGTGACGGTGGATGCCGGCAACGGCTCGGGCGGCGCCGTGCAGCGCGTGGCCTCGGGCACCTACGACATGGGCTTTGCCGACCTGGCCGCGGTGATGGAATTCCACGCCAACAACCCCGACGCGCAGAACAAGCCCGTGGCGGTGATGATGGTCTACAACAACACCCCGGCCTCGGTCATGGCGCTCAAGAAGAGCGGCATCACCAAGCCGGCCGACCTGGCGGGCAAGAAGCTCGGTGCCCCGGTGTTCGACGCAGGCCGCCGCGCCTTCCCGATCTTCCAGAAGGCCAATGGCGTGGGCAGCGTGCAGTGGACCGCCATGGACCCACCGCTGCGCGAGACCATGCTGGTGCGCGGCGACGTGGACGCCATCACCGGCTTCACCTTCACCTCGCTCCTGAACCTGGAGGCGCGCGGCGCCAAGGCCGCCGACGTGGTGGTGCTGCCCTATGCCGACTTCGGCGTGAAGCTGTACGGCAACGTGATCATCGCCTCGCCCAAGCTCATCAAGGAAAACCCCGAGGCGATCAAGTCCTTCCTGAAGGCCTTCACCAAGGGCGCCAAGGAAGTCATGGCCAACCCGGCTGCCTCCATCGAGCATGTGAAGGCCCGTGACGGCATCGTCAACGTGCCGCTGGAAACCCGCCGCCTGCAGCTGGCCATCGACACCGTGATCAACAGCCCCGACGCGCGCGCCGAAGGCTTTGGCAAGGCCGTTCCCGGCCGCCTGTCGCTGATGGCATCGCAGGTGTCCGACGCCTTCAACACCAAGACCCGCGTGAAGGCCGACGACGTGTGGACCGACAGCTTCCTGCCCCCCGCAGCCGAGCTGAACATCCTGCCCAAGAAGTGACCCCGCGGCCAGCGGCGTGCCGCTGGCCGATGCATTCCCTCCCCTCGCCCGCCCGCCCCGCCGCAGTGTCGGGCTGGCGGGCCCAGCCCCACAAGAACACCATCCAATGACGGCTGCCGATTCCTATTTCGTGGATTTTCGTGACGTCTGGCTCGCCTACAACGACGAGCTGCTCGCCCAGAACCACTTCGCTGTCGAGGCCATCGACCTGCAGGTCCGCCAGGGCGAGTTCATCGCCATCGTCGGGCCTTCGGGCTGCGGCAAATCGACCTTCATGAAGCTGGCCACGGGCCTGAAGATGCCCTCGATGGGCAAGATCCTGATCGACCGCCAGCCCGTGACCGGGCCGCTCAAGATCTCGGGCATGGCCTTCCAGGCGCCCTCGTTGCTGCCCTGGCGCACCACGGTGGACAACGTGCTGCTGCCGCTGGAGATCGTGGAGCCCCACCGCAGCAACTTCAAAGCCAAGCGCAAGGAGTACGAAGCCCGCGCCCGCGCCCTGCTGCAGAAGGTGGGCCTGGGTGGGTACGAGGACAAGTTCCCCTGGCAGCTGTCGGGCGGCATGCAGCAGCGCGCCAGCATCTGCCGCGCGCTGATCCACGAGCCCAAGATGCTGCTGCTGGACGAGCCCTTCGGTGCGCTCGACGCCTTCACGCGTGAAGAGCTGTGGTGCATTCTGCGCGACCTGCAGGCCGAGCAGAAATTCAACGTGATCCTGGTGACGCACGACCTGCGCGAGTCGGTCTTCCTGGCCGACACGGTGTACGTGATGAGCAAAAGCCCCGGCCGCTTCGTGGTGCGCCGCGACATCGAGCTGCCGCGCCCGCGCGACCTGGAGATCACCTACACCAAGGAGTTCACCGACATCGTGCACGAGCTGCGCGGCCACATTGGGGCCATGCGCAAGGCCGGCGCGCCCATCCAGCAATAGATAAGCATCCAGACACACCATGCACAAGAAAACCGCGGAACGCTGGTCCCCCTGGATCCTGCTCGTCGCCATCGTCCTGCTGTGGCAGATCATCTGCTCGGCCTTCAACGTCTCGGAATTCATCTTCCCCAGCCCCTGGGCCATCGGCGTGCAGCTGGTGGAGTTTGCCGGCGTCATCGCAGCCCATGCCTGGCGCACCTTCTGGGTCACCATGGCGGGCTTTGGCCTCGCCATCGTGGTCGGCGTGCTGCTGGGCTTTCTGATCGGCAGCTCGCGCCTGGCCTATGCCGCCGTGTACCCGCTGATGACGGCCTTCAACGCCCTGCCCAAGGCGGCCTTCGTGCCCATTTTGGTGGTGTGGTTCGGCATTGGCGTGGGGCCGGCCATCCTCACGGCGTTTTTGATCAGCTTCTTCCCGATCATGGTGAACATCGCCACCGGCCTGGCCACGCTGGAGCCCGAGCTGGAAGACGTGCTGCGCGTGCTGGGCGCCAAGCGCTGGGACGTGCTTACCAAGGTGGGCCTGCCGCGCTCCATGCCGTACTTCTACGGCTCGCTCAAGGTGGCGATCACCCTGGCCTTCGTGGGCACCACGGTGTCGGAGATGACCGCCGCCAACGAGGGCATCGGCTACCTCCTGATCAGCGCGGGCTCGTCCATGCAGATGGGCCTGGCCTTTGCCGGCCTGATGGTGGTGGGCGCCATGGCCATGGTGATGTACGAGCTGTTCAGCTGGGTGGAAAAGCGCACCACGGGCTGGGCACACCGCGGATCCCAGGGTGAATAACACGATGGCGTTGGGCGAAGCCCAGGCCGCGACCCTGCTGCGCCGCGCCAATGCCGTGGCGCAGCGCGCCATGGGCATGGGCCGCCACCCCTTTGGCGCCCTGCTGGTCGCGCCCGACGGCGAGACCGTGCTGGCCGAGCAGGGCAACATCGACACGGTGAACCATGCCGAGAGCACGCTGGCGCGCACGGCGGCGGCCAACTACCCGGGGGCCTACCTGGCGCAGTGCACACTGGTCACGACGTTCGAGCCCTGCGCCATGTGCGCGGGCACCATCTACTGGGCCGGCATCGGCCGGGTGCTGTACGGCGCCGAAGAGTCGGCATTGAAGGCGCTGACCGGCGACCACCCCGAGAACCCGACACTGGACCTGCCCTGCCGCACGGTGTTTGCGGCCGGCCAGCGCGCCACCGAGGTGCTGGGCCCGGTGCCGGCGCTCGAAGACGAGATCACGGCCTTGCACCGCGACTTCTGGCGCTGACTGGGCCCGCCGACACGACCTACCGACCCTGGCAGCAACGCCGGAAAGCACCCGTCGATATACTCGCCGCCCTGTAACCACAGGATCTTTCGGCACCATGCGCCTGCACACCTTTCTGCGCCCCCTGGCGCTTGCACTGGCCGTGGCCGGCCTGTCCGCATGCGGCGGCGGCACCACCCCCAGCCAGCCCGCAGCAACAACAGCCGCCCCTGCCACTGCGGTAACGGGAGCGGCGCCCGCCCCCATCAAGGTCGGCATTGCCCTGGGCGGCGGTGCGGCCAAGGGCTTTGCTCACATCGGCGTGATCAAGATGCTGGAGGCCAATGGTTTTGCACCCGCCGTCGTCTCGGGCACCAGCGCGGGCGCCGTGGTGGGTGCGCTGTACGCCAGTGGCATGAATGCCTTTGACATGCAGGAAAAGGCCGTGGCGCTGGATGAAGCCAAGATCCGCGACCTGCAGCTGTCGTCCGGCGGCCTGGTGGTGGGCAAGAAGCTCGAGGACTACGTCAACGAACAGGTGGGCCGCAAGAGCCTGGAGCAGATGGCCAAGCCCTTCGTGGCCGTGGCCACGCGCCTGGAAGATGGCGAGCGCACCGTGTTCGCACGTGGCAACACCGGCCAGGCCGTGCGCGCCTCGAGCAGCGTGCCCGGCGTGTTCCAGCCTGTGACCATCGGCAAGTACCACTTTGTGGACGGCGGCATCGTGAGCCCCGTGCCCGTGGACGCCGCGCGCCAGCTGGGCGCCGACATCGTGGTGGCCGTGGACATCTCGAACAAGGCCCGCGGCAAGACGCCCGGCGACATGCTGGGCACCCTGGGCCAGTCCATCGCCATCATGGGCCAGAAGCTCGGCGAGGCCGAACTGGCCCGCGCCGACGTGGTGATCCGCCCCCAGGTGCTGGACATCGGCCCCGCCGATTTCGCCCAGCGCGCCAGCGCGATTCTCGAAGGAGAAAAAGCCGCCCTGGCCGCCATGCCGCAGGTCCGCGAGCGGATTGCCCAGATTCAGGCCGAACGCGCGCGCGCTGCGCAACTGGCGCAGGAGAAGGTGCGGGAGGCGGAGTACAGGGCGTGCCTGGAGAAGCGGTCGAGTTTGCAGAAGTTGGCTGGGATGGCGGGGATGGGTGAGGGGTGCGTGGGAGCTGCAGGGCTTAAGTGAGCAAGGCCAACGAGGTTGCGGTCGCGGAGGCGCCGCAAATGGGTTTTAGCCAATGGCTCCTTGAAACTGCACCGTCACAGGCACTGCTGCTGCGGCCTCGATTTGCTGCGAGACCTGCAAATAAAGATCCTGCTCGACCGTCGGTGCTTCGATCAAAATCAATAAGCTGTAGCGAGCCGAGCGGTTGAAGCGTTGGTGAGAGGTGCGGTTGCGCCACCACCCCATTGCCGGGAAGACCGCCAGTTGACCGCGGTTGGCCGGGGCTACCGCAGCCGTAGCTGACTAAAAACGCTCCGTCCATTTCGAATATTCGCCTTCGCTCAATGAATTCGATTGTGTTCTGAGCCTTGAGTTTGGTCTATCCTGTAGCTCTATTTCAAAAATATCAAAATTGACTGATTGCAAAGTTGTCCAAATCAACATAGCGAGTCATTGGAAAAGGGGGACGATGCTATGAGAGGGAGATGGATCAAGGAGCTGGGCACGAGTTCATCGCCAATGGTTGTGGTGTTCGTACATGGCCTTTTGTCAGATGGCGAAAAGTGCTGGCAGCATCAGAATGGCACCTATTGGCCGGAATTACTTTCTAGACATCAAGCCACTAGGAATGTCGGCATCTATGAATTCACCTATCGCACCAATGTTTTCAGTGGCTCTTACAACCTGAGCGACATCGTTGATTCGCTAAAGGAATGCTTGCACCTCGATGGTGTCAACAGTGCGCGCAAAATCGTCTTCGTCGCTCACAGTATGGGTGGCATCGTGGTTCGGCGCTATGTCGTGCAGCGTTGTGACGAACTAGTTCAGCGTGGTGTTGACTTGGGGCTTCTTTTGATAGCGTCACCTTCACTAGGATCATCCTATGCCAACTGGCTCAGTCCAGTTGCGAGGTTCATGGGACACGCCCAAGGTCAAGCCCTTGCGTTCTGTCAGAACAATGTTTGGCTCAATGATCTGAACAATGATTTCCGCAATGTGCTGTCGCGCCGCGCACTGGTGATCCATGGCCGTGAGTTGGTGGAGGACCAGTTCGTAGTTCTCAAGCGTTTCCGTGTGTTCAAGCAGGTAGTTGCCCCATTTAGCGGAGCAACGTATTTCGGCGATGCCTTTAAGGTGCCACTTTCGGACCATTTTTCCATCGCCAAGCCGGCCGACGACCAGGCCATCCAGCATCGCATGCTGTGCGAATTTATTGAAAGCACCATGCAACGTAAAGGCAACGCCAGCAACGTCTGGGAATGTCCGAGCGGCTTTCGAGCTAGTGTCGTGAGTTAGAAGTTCGTTGAACTAGTGATCACATGTCGAGTCAGTCGTGTACCGTGTGCACACGAGGAGGCTGCGATGCGTGGACGACCGAAGGCGCAACTGGTACTGACGCAAGTCGAGTTTGAGCAGCTCACAGCGCTGACGCTGCGGCGCAAGACCGCGCAGGCGTTGGCGCTGCGGGCTCGCATTGTCCTGGCCTGTGCCCAGGACATTGACAACAAGGTGGTTGCCAGCCGCCAGCGCGTGACACCGCAAACCGTCTCGAAGTGGCGGGCCCGATTCGTGCGGGATCGACTCGACGGACTGCTCGATGCTCCTCGCACTGGAGCACCACGCACCATCGATGACGCTCGTGTCGATGCTGTGATCGCCAAGACGCTGGAGAGCGTGCCCGAAGCAGCCACGCACTGGAGCACCCGCACCATGGCACGCCAGGCAGGCCTGTCGCAGACGGCGGTATCGCGCATCTGGCGCGCATTCGGACTGCAGCCCCATCGACAGGAGACCTTCAAGCTCTCCAGCGATCCGCTGTTCGTTGAGAAGGTACGCGACATCGTGGGGCTGTACATGGATCCGCCGCACAGGGCCATGGTGTTGTGCGTGGATGAGAAGAGCCAGATCCAGGCACTGGATCGCACACAGCCTCTGCTGCCATTGGCCCCGGGTATCCCCGAGCGGCGCACACATGACTATGAGCGCCACGGCACAACGACGCTTTTCGCAGCATTGGACATCGCCACCGGAGCCGTCATCGGGGATCTTCATCGACGCCACCGCAGCAGCGAGTTCCTGCAGTTTCTGCGCACCATTGAGAGCAATGTGCCGCAAGCTCTGGACATCCATCTGGTGCTGGACAACTACGGCACACACAAGACGCCCGCCATCAAGAACTGGCTTGCTCGGCACCCTCGCTTTCAGGTGCATTTCACGCCGACTTCTGCGTCTTGGTTGAACCAGGTCGAGCGCTGGTTCGCCACTCTGACGCTGAAGTACATTCGCCGCCGCACCCACCGTTCCACTCGGCAGTTGGAGCAAGCGATCAGGCACTACATCAAGGTCAACAACGAAGATCCCAAGCCATTTGTTTGGTCAAAGACCGCCGATGACATCCTCGCGAGTGTCGAGAGGTTTTGTCTGCGAACTTCTAACTCACGACACTAGTGTTGGTGCTAGCGAAATCAGTATCGTTGCAGGGCGAATTGAAGACCACCCAGCGGGACCGTCAGCGACAGTAGCGCTGCCTTGCAACGAGTACTTCGAAGATAGTTGCACTAGTGACACCCGGACTGCGCTGGGCGTATATATCAACCGGCATTGCCCCGAGGCTGCTTCGGCATTCTCGGATCAAATCAGAGAACAGTGCAGGGCTCGGTTTGGTTCGGGGACGCAACAACAAAAAACTATGGATGAGGTGAGCGAGAGCCATGGTCCTGGCCGGGCCATCCTTGTTCCGGATCCATCGAAGAATGCAGCGAACATAGCGCTTGTATCCACGACGACGCAGCGAGCTGGTCAGGGGCTGGCAGCTAGAATGTCTTATGTGTTCGATGGCGTGCGAGAGTTGTTTGAGCTATTGGCGGACCAGCGAATCAACGAAGTTGTGATGCCGGTACTAGGGGCAGGACATGGTGGAATCGATCCGCCGCTTGCGCTTGCTGGACTGGTACTGGCACTGGCGGAAGCGTCCCGGTATGGTGTTGACCGGCAACAACGCAAGAAAATCACTATCGTGGTCTTTCAGCGGACCAAGCAAGATCCGCCGGAGATAGCGCATGAAAACTTCCGCAAAGCGCTGGAACTAGTGGCCAACAAAACGTAGCGGCAAAACACGCAAGGATGGGTTGGGCCTCTGCCCATTCGGTCCCGGGCGTGATAGAACCCCCTTCATCGCAACCGCCGCACAGGACTGCCATGCGCCATGCCGGCCCTTCTCTCCCACCCGACGTGCATGCCGCGCTCGGTGCAGGCCAGCCCATCGAAGCCATCAAGCGCCTACGTGCTGCCACGGGCCTGGGCCTCAAGGAGGCCAAGGACCTGATCGACGCGCACCAGCGTGGCGAGGCGGTGTCGGTGGCAGCCCGTGCGGCGCAGCCGGTGGATGGCAGCTTCCACGTGCCCGACGCCGTGCGCCAGGCCCTGGCCGAGGGCAACAAGATCGAGGCCATCCGCCTGCTGCGCGACCATGAGGGGCTGGGCCTGAAAGAGGCCAAGGATCGGGCCGATGCGATCGAGCAGTCCATGGGCGAGCCGGCATCCATCGGCATGGGGACAGTAGCGCCCGGACTTTCGCCCGGCCAGCAGCCCAGCGGTGGCTTGGGCAACTGGATCGTGGTGGCCGTGGTGCTGGCGGCGACGGTGGTCGCCTACCTGTGGATGCGCGGCGGGACCTGAGCGAGCCCCGCGCGCCCGCACCCTCACTCAGTACTTGTTGGAGAAGTTCGCGCTGATGCGCTGGCGCAGGTATTCCGCACCGGTGATGGGCGGGTACTTCTTGGCGGGGCCTTCGATGACGGCGTCTTCATTGGCCTGGCAGAAGAAGGCCAGGCTGTAGCGGGCGCCCTGGTACTCGTGCGGCAGGGGGTTGCGCACGCGGTGAAAATTGCTGGGCAGCTGGTCGTCGCTCCAGCGCGTGAGCATGTCGCCGATGTTGCAGGTGATCACGCCCTCGGCCGGCTCCACGCTGGTCCACTGGCGGCCCTCGGCCTCTTTGCCTGGCAGCACCTGCAGGCCGCCCTGGCCGGGGCGCTGGAACAGCAGGGTGAGGCAGTCGAAGTCGGTGTGGGCGCCGGCGCGCCACAGGCCCAGTTCGTCCTTGAGGGCCGGGTCCACCGCAAAGTAATGCAGCATGCGCAGCGTGCTCTGGTAGGTGGGCAGGTCGGGCTGGTGGGCGCGGGTGAAGAAGTCGGCGTCGAAGCCCAGCTTGTAGGCAAAGCACGAGAGCAGGCGCATGCCCACCTCCCAGCACTGGTGCTCGAAGGCCAGCGTGGCGGCCTGGAAGCCAGGTAGTTCGGCCTCGGTAGGCCACAGGCCGGCCATGCGCGGGCGCGTGACCTGGTAGGACTCCTTCTGGTCCGGCGTGCGCGTGGAGGGGCGGATCTGCGCCTTGTGCTCCCAGCCGGAGTTGCGCGACAGGGGCCACTGGGCCTTGGTGTCCTTGGGCTGGTCGAAGAAGGCTTCGGCGCGCGTGAACGCGGCGCGGATGTCTTCGATGGGGATGCCGTGGTTCGTCACCTGGAAGAAGCCGATGTCGACCGATGCGGCCCACAGCTGCTCAGCGATTTCTTCCTTGCGCTCGTCGAAGTTGGATATGTCGATGCGGCGCACTTCGCGCGTGGAGGTCTCGCCGTCCATCGCGCCGCCCATGCGCGATTCTTTTTCGAGCTCGCCCAGCACGTCGGGGGCGACGGTGGGCTCATAGACGGACGTTGCCGTGGGGGTGGCAGTGGTGCTGTGCTGCATGGCGTGGTTTCCTCGTTGGATCAATGGCAAACAAGGCACACGGCAGGCCGCAGAAAGTGAAGAAGAAGCGGCACGGCGCCATGTGGCTCTTGAAGGGAACAATGGCAACGGCCCGCAGGCTACGCAGGCCCTCAACAGGCACGCGCACCGCACGCAAGCCGCCACCGGCTTCAAGAGCAATGACCCGCCAGCCGGTCCACGCAATGCGGATTGGCTGGACTGAACGCTTCTACTCTTACCCCTGATGCTAGCAAACGGCAGGCCAGCAATGCCGTCGCACATTCCACAGGGGCGCCCCACGGCACCGTTCGACTCTGTGCGCCAGCGCTCACCAAACCAGGGCGCCAATGCACCAAGCCCGCGCATCGCAGCTGCGTGCCCAGCGCTTGCAAGCCCTATTGCACAAGAGGCCGTGCAGCGGCTCGCGCCAAGGCAAGCCCCTGGCAAGACGTGCCTGGCGCGCAGCGCGGCGCAGCGCTTTTGCGGCACCGGGCACGCTTTCTGCATCAGCCCCTGCCGAGTAGAAGCGTTCAGCGCTGCCACCTTTCTTCGCTGTTGGTGGCGCCCGGAAATTGCTCAGTTCGACCCGGTCCTGCGGCGGCACACGCCTGTGGGCCCGGGACATTCCACCGAACCTGGGCCACCGCCATGTTGATGCAACGCCGCCGCTTTCTCTCGACCACCCTCGCCTCTTCGCTCGCTGCCACGCTGGGCGCCCCTGCAGTGCATGCGCAGGGCACGCTCACCCCGCTCAAGTTCACGCTGGACTTTCGCGTGACGAGCCAGACCTCGCCCTTCTTCCTGGCGCAGGCCAAGGGCTACTTCAAGGACGAGGGCCTGGACGTGACCATCGATGTGGGCGCAGGCTCGGTCGCATCGATCACGCGCGTGGCCAGCGGGGCCTATGACATCGGGCTGGGCGACATCAGCTCGCTGGCCGAGTTCCACGCGCAGAACAGCGACACGCCGGTGCAGGCCATCTACCAGTACTACAACCGGGCGCCCTTCGTCATCATCGGCCGCAAGGACCGGGGCATCACCACCGATTTCCAGTCGCTCAAGGGCAAGAAGGTGGCCGCAGCCGCCGTGGAAGCAACGCGCCGCAGCTGGCCCATGGTGGCCCGGGCGCTCAAGACCCCGCCCGAGCTGTTCAGCTGGGTGACCACCGACTTCAGCGCGCGCGACAACGTGGTGGTGCGCGGCGATGTCGATGCCGCCACCTATTTCCACGACTCGGCCGTGTCGCTGTTCGCACGCGTGCCGCCCAAGGACCTGTCGGTGCTCGAATACAACAAGGCGGGCCTGAACCTGTATGGCAATGCCGTGCTGGCCGGCAAGCTGCTGCAGGAGAAGCCCGAGGTGGCCAAGGCGTTTTTGCGCGCCAGCAACCGCGCGCTGCGCGAGACGCTGGCCAACCCCGAGGCCGCGTTTGCCGCCATCAAGGCGCGCGAGGCTATCCTGAACATGGAGGTGGAGCGCGACCGCTGGGCCATCACGCGCCAGTACCTGCAGACGGCCGAATCGCAGGCCGTGGGCCTGGGCGGCGTGCAGGGCAGCGTGCTGGCGCACCAGATCGAAGAGGTGGCGGCCGTGTTCAACCTGGCGCGCAAGCCCGCGCCCGAGCGCGTGTTCAACCCTGCCTTTCTGCCCGCCCTGGCCGACCGCAAGGTGGTGGCATGAACAGCGCCGCCCCCACAGAGCTGCTGCCGCAGGAGGCACCCCTGGACGAACACGACGGCAAGTACCTGCGCCAGGCCATCGCCCTGGCCGACAAGGCCCGCGCGCGCGGCAACCGGCCGTTTGGCGCCCTGATCGTGGCGGCCGATGGCCGGGTGCTGGCCGAGGCCTGGAACGCCACCGGCGAGAACGGCGATTGCACCGCGCACGCCGAGACCTCGGCCGTGCGGCTGGCCAGCCCGGTGCACAGCCGCACCGACCTGGCCGGCGCCACGCTGTACTCGTCGGCCGAGCCGTGCGTGATGTGCGCGGGCGCCATCTACTGGGCGAACATCGGGCGCGTGGTCTACGGCATCGACGCGGTGCGCCTGCGCGTGTTCCGTGGCGAGCGGCTGGACCAGCGCGATGCCGAGCTCTCCTGCCGCGATGTGTTCCATGCCTCACCCCACCCCATCACCTGCGTGGGCCCGGCGCTGATCGAGGAGTCGTCCATCTCGCACCAGGGCGCGTGGAAGTAAACACCCCCTGAGTCGCTTCGCGCCTTCACCCCTCTCTCATATTGCTTCGCAATCTGGGAGGGGGACGCCCCCAGCGCGGCGGGGCG
>NZ_AKJX01000292.1 GCF_000276605.1 Acidovorax sp. CF316
TGGCGCGCGGCGTGCCGCCCTCGCGCCCGGCCTTCTGGTCGGCCTCATCGGCGCGGATGTCGAGCAGGCGGTCAAAGCCCAGGCCCGCCGTGATCAGCCCGGTCTGGCCGGCGGCGCCCAGGCGCGTGAGCCAGGCAGTGGCGGCCCAGAACTCGTCGGGGGTCACGTCCAGCTCGTCGATGGCCTTGAACAGGTCGGTGACGATGCGCTCGGTGAGCTGGCGCACGCGCGGGTTGCCGGGGGCGATCTTCTTCGTGTTGACCAGTTCGAGCAACTGGGCCTGGGTGAGTTCTGCCATGTTCTTGTCTCCTCTGTGGGGTGGTTCGTGGGAAAGAATTGCCGGGGTGGTGCTCAGTCGAGCTTGATGTGGCGCTCGGCGATCAATTTCGCCCAGCGATCGGACTCGCGCGCCAGGTGGGTGGCCAGTTCAGCGGGCGTGGAGCCCACGGGCTCGGCGCCGATGTTCTCGAAGCGGGCCACCACGTCGGGCTGCTTCATCGCATCGCGCAGGGCGGCGTTGAGCTTGCTGACGATGGGCGCGGGCGTGCCGGCCGGCATGAACACCGCGAACCAGGGCGAGACCTCGTAGCCCGGCAGGCCGGCCTCGGCCAGCGTGGGTACGTTGGGCAGGGTGGCCGAGCGCCTGGCCGTGGTCACGCCCAGCGCGCGCAGCTTGCCCGACTGGAGGTGCGGCCGCGCCGAGGTGATGCTGTCGAACATGTAGTTGATCTGCCCGCCCAGCAGGTCGGCCACGGCCGGGCCGCTGCCCTTGTAGGGGATGTGCAGCATGTCGATCTGCGCTAGCGAGTTGAACACCTCGCCCGCCAGGTGGATCGAGGTGCCGTTGCCGGCCGATCCGTAGGTGAGCTTGCCCGGCGCCTTGCGTGCGGCGGCGATCACGTCGGCGGCGGTCTTCACGTCGGGCTGGGTGGCATTGGTGACCAGCACGTTGGGCACCACGGCCAGCAGGCTCACCGGGGCGAAGTCCTTGATCGGGTCGTAGGCCAGCTTGCCGTACAGCGGCTTGTTGGTGGCCATGCCGATGGAGGTGATCATCAGCGTGTAGCCGTCGGCCGGCTGCTTGGACACGAACTCGGCGCCGATGTTGCCGCCTGCACCGGCCTTGTTCTCGATCACGAAGGGCTGGCCCAGCGCCTGGCCGGCCTTCTCGCCCAGGGTGCGGGCGATCGCGTCCATGGCGCCGCCGGGCGGGAAGGGAACGACCCAGCGGATGGGCTTGTTCGGCCAATTGGCGCCCGGGGCCTGGGCATGCGCTGTGGGCAGCACGGCCAGCGCGGTGGTTGCGGCCAGCAGGGCCAGCAGATGTTGTCGCTTCATTCGTGTCGTCTCCGGTTCTTGTCTTTGGGGGCGTGCTGTCAGATGGCCGAGGGGTGCTTTGCCAGCGGCGTCACCGAGATCTTCATGAACGGGAACAGCGGCAGGCCCTGCAGCAGCTGGTGCAGCTCGTCGTTGGAGGCCACGTCGAAGACGCTGTAGTTGGCGTACTCGCCCACCACACGCCAGATGTGGGGCCAGCGGCCATCGCGCTGCAGCTCCTGGGAGTAGGCCTTTTCGCGGGCCTTGATCTCGTTGGCCTGTTCGGCAGGCAGGTCGTGGGGGATGTGCACATCCATGCGGACGAGGAACAGCATGTGGGAGTCTCCTTTTTTCTCAAATGGTGGCGGTCTGGCGGCCCAGGTCGATGTGCACGGGCGTCTTGCCTTCGCGCGCGCGGTCGAAGCGGTCGAGCTGCGCAAGCGAGACTTCCACGCCAAAGCCCGGGCCATCGGGCAGCTGCAGTGCGAAGTCGGCAATCGGCATCTGCTTTTCCACGATGTCGTCCACCAGCAGTTGCGGGCCGAACAGCTCGCAGCCATGGTGCTGGTGGCCCAGGGTGGAGAACACGTGGGCCGATGCGGCGCTGCCCAGCGAAGTCTCCAGCATGGTGCCGCCGTACCAGCCGATGTCGGCCGCCTCGGCAATCGCCGCCACCTTGCGCGTGCGCAGCAGGCCGCCGTGCTTGGCCACCTTGAGCGAGAACACGTGGCAGGCCTGGTCGCGCGCCAGGGCCATCGCGTCCTGCGGGGTGCAAACGGTCTCGTCGGCCATGATGAGGGCGTCACGGCCCAGCGTGGCCGTCAGGTCTTTCAATGCTCCGACATTCCAGTGGGCCACGGGCTGCTCGATCAGCGTCACGCCGGCCTCCACCAGCTGCGGCAGGTAGCGGCGCGCGGTGTTGCCGTCCCAGGCCTGGTTCACGTCCACGGTCAGCGTGGCGCGGCCTGCCAGGCCCCGGGCGATCTGGGTCACGTGGGCCACGTCGTCGGCCGGGGCGTTGGCGCCGATCTTCATCTTGAAGATGTGGTGGCGCCGCTGCTCCAGGCGCAGCTGGGCCTCCTCGAGGTCGCGCTCCACATTGCCGCTGGCCAGAGTCCAGGCCAGGGGCAGGCTGGCGTGCACCTTGCCGCCCAGCAGCTGCCAGGCCTGCAGGCTCAATGTGCGGGCCACGGCGTCGACGAGGGCCATTTCCACGGCGCTCTTGGCAAAGGCATTGCCCTTGCAGGCCTTGTCCATGCGCGCCAGCGCCGCCTCGAAGCCACCGGCGCCCTGGCCGCGCAGGGCCGGGGCCAGGTACTGGGTGATGGCGTGGTGGATGCTCTCGGGCGATTCCTCGTTCCACGAGGGGCCGCCGATGGTGGCCGCCTCGCCGAAACCGCAGGCGCCATCGGCCAGCCACAGCTGCACGATGACCGGGCTCTGGCGGCTGATGGCGCCGAACGAGAGCTTATGCGGGCGGATGGTGGGGATGTCCAGGATGCGCGCTTCGATGCGCTCGATGGTGAAACCACCGGGGTGGTTGGTCATGGGGGCAGGCCTTCGGTCGGTGTCAGGGGTGGGGAGTCAAGGCGAAGGTTAGTTTCTGCCCGCCAGCAAATCCAATGATTCATTTGCAATGCATTGTTCGATACCATCGATGGATCGATTGCCGCTCGCCACTCAGAAAGGTCAACCCATGGAAATCCGCCAGCTCCGCTATTTCCTGGACATCGCGCGCACCGAGCACCTGACGCAGTCGGCGCAGAACCTGTTCGTCACGCAGTCCACGCTGTCGCACGGCCTGCGCCAGCTGGAGCAGGAGCTGGGCGTGGCGCTGTTCGACAGGTTGGGCCGGGGGCTCAAGCTGTCGCAGGCGGGGGTGGCCTTTCGCACCTATGCCGCGCGTGCGCTGCAGGAGATCGAGGCCGGCCGCATGGCCCTGGCCGACATGGGGGCGCTGCAGTCGGGCTCACTCACCGTGGGCGTGATCCCGACCTTTCTGCACACCCTGGTGCCGGCGGCCGTGGCGGCCTTCAGCAGTGCCTACCCGCGCGTGAACGTGGTGGTGCGCGACCTGCGCGCCGGACCCATCGAGGAGCAACTGGTGGAGGGGCAGCTCGACGTGGGCATCGCGTTCTACCCCACCGAGCGCGAGGAGATCGAGACCGAGCCGCTGTTCGAGGAGCGGCTGCAGCTGGTGGTGAACCGGGCGCATCCCCTGGCGCGGCGGCGCACGCTGGCCTTGAAGGACCTGGCGGGCGTGCCCCTGGCCATGCTGCCGCGGGCGTTCACCACGCGGCGCCTGATCGATGAGAGCCTGCGGGCCGTCGGGGTGGTGCCTTTGGTGCGGGTGGAGATGGAGTCGGTGGAGGGCTTGCTCGATGTGTGCCGGTGGGGGGATCTGGCGAGCATTGCGCCGGAGCGTGCTGCCTTGCAGGCGGCGGACCTGCATGCCATCAATCTGCATTCGCCGGGGATGGTGCGGCATGCGGGGATTTTGTGGCGCAAGGGGGCTTCTAGGAGTCGGGCGGCGTTGGAGTTTGCTGGTTTGCTTCGGCCTTGAGTCTTTGGCTGTGGTTGCTGTATGCCTTGTTTGAGGGCGGGAGCGGGATGTGCGCCCGGCGGCGCAGTAACTTTCTCTTGCGTCGCCAAGAGAAAGTCACCAAAGAAAAGGCGACCCC
>NZ_AKJX01000293.1 GCF_000276605.1 Acidovorax sp. CF316
GTAGTCCACCACGCGCTTGACAGGGACCAAGACCTTCATTGCTGCGGCTCCTAGAGTTGGTTGAATTGACGTTTACGTAAACTGGAACATTCTATGCCGCAGTGCACCCACAAGGGTGCAGGCCGGGGCCACCGGCAGCAGGGGCATAAAAAAAGAACGATCGTGCTTTTTCGTGATTATAGGGCACTTGGCGGACCGCCCGATGTCTCGCCGGAGGCACCGGCCATGCCAGCCCCTGCAGGCAGGCCGGCAGGCACGGCACCGCTGTCCTTGAACTGCACCACGCGCTGGGGATAGGGGATGTCGATGTTCGCCGCGCGCAGGCCATCGAGGATGGCGATGTTGATGGCCGAGCGCAGGTTGAGCGAGCCGGCCGAGGGGTCGCTGATCCAGAAGTTGAGGCTGAACTCGAGACCATCGGGCGCGAAGTTGATGAGAAAGGCCACGGGCTCGGGCTCCTTGAGCACCCGGGGCTGCGCTGCCGCGGCAGCGCACAGGATGGCCTGGACCTGGCCCACGTCGCTGTCATAGCCAACGACGATGTTGGTGGTGACGTTGAACTTGCGGTCGGCATCCGACAGGTTCTCCACGCGCTGGGTGATCAGGGTCTCGTTGGGCACGATGGACTCGCGCCCGTTGCCTGCACGGATCAGGGTGTAGCGGGTCTTGATGTCGGTGATGCGGCCCTCGAAGCCATCGACACGCACGTTGTCGCCGATGCGCAGCGAGCGCTCGAGCAGGATCACGAAGCCGCTCACGTAGTTGGATGCGAGCTTCTGCAGGCCGAAGCCCAGGCCCACACCGACGGCCCCGCCCAGCACCGACAGCGCCGTGAGGTCCACCCCCACGGCCGACAGCGCGAACAGCATGCCCACCAGCAGCAGCACGGCGCGCACCGCATTGGCCGCCACCTTGCGCATGGACAGGTCGGTGACCGCGCCGGTGAGCACGCGTTTTTCGAACGTGGCCGAGATCCACAGCGCCGCCACCAGCACCAGGCTGGCGGACAGGGCGCCTTCAATCAGCGTGGCGACGCTGACGGTGGACTTGCCGAAGTTGAGGGTGATGCTGTCGAGCTCAGCGCGCACGGCGGGCAGCAGGCCCACGATCCAGAGCACGGCCGCGCCCCAGATGACCCAGGAGAACAGGCCTTCGAGCAGGCGCACGAGGCCTGAGTTGGGGAAGGCAACGCGCAGCACGCGGGCGATGAAGCGGATCAGCGCGAGCGAGACCAGCATGGGGACTGCGATGCGCAGCACGAAGACCGGGTGGTAGTGCTCTACCCCGAGGCGGCCTGCGAAGGTGAGGACCAGGGCGATCAGGGGGAAGAGGAGGCCGTCGATGGTGTTGCGGCCGATCCAGACCGAATCGGGGGGTTGGTTGCGGCCTATCAATCTTGCTGCGAACAGGGCGGCGGCGATGGCGGCGGCCAGGACGCCGAGTTCCAGCCAGACGCTGGAGTGGTTGAAGTCTGTCAGTAGTTTGTCGAGGATTTCCATGCGGTGAGGGTGTGTGTCACGCGTAGTTGATGGTGACTGATTGCTTGATTGGAGGGCGGGAGCCGGGATGTGCGCCCGGCGGCGCACCTTCTTTCCTTTGCGTCGCCAAAAGAAAGAAGGCAAAGAAAAGGCG
>NZ_AKJX01000294.1 GCF_000276605.1 Acidovorax sp. CF316
CCCCGCCACAGCTCGTAGCGCTCTTCCCCCGCCTTCACCGCGCCCGCAAAGTGGTGGTTCAACCGGCTCGACGTGAAGTACAGCGCGCCCCCGGGGCCGATGGCCGGCGTGTCGGGCCACTGCACACCTTCATCGGCGGCCAGCAGGGCCAGGGCCTGGGTGGCAGGGTCGTAGCGCACGATGCCGTTGCGCGTCACGTCGGTGATGTACACGCGGCCGGCCGCATCGGCCACGATGCCATCGGTGTTGCCGCCCACCGCGCCCAGGTCGCGGATGGCGGCGGCACGCTCGGCATCGCTGGCGCCCGAATCGCGCAGCAGGGCCGTGGGCACGGCGCGCAGGCGCGTGCCCGTGGTCACCGTCCAGTACAGCGTCTGCGCATCGGGCGACAGTGCCACGCCGTTGATGCCCAGCAGCAGCGGGTTGCCGGGCCAGACCTCCTCGCCGTGCGAGACGACCTTCACCCCCGGCTCGATCTGCAGGCTGGCATGCTTGTCGAGCACGCGGCGCGCCTGGCCGCTGGCAAAGTCCACCACGATCAGGCCGACCTGGTTGTCGGGCGCGCTGCGCATGCCGCTGTCGGCGATGTACGCCACCTTGCGGCGCTCGTCCACCGCCACGTCGTTCAGAAAGCTGCCCGTGCGGTCGGCCACGCCATCGAGCGCAATGGCCTTGACGGTACGGCCCGTGCGCAGGTCCAGCACCACCAGTTTCTGTGCGCCCTCGGGCGCCACCTTCTCGCCCGCGACAAAGCCCATGTCCAGCGCCCACAACCACTGGTTGTGCCGGTCCACGTAAAAGCCCAGCACATTGCGCAACACCGCGCCCCCGGGGCCGCCGACCGCATTGGCGGCTTGCGACGGAAAGGCCGTGAGCCGCGCCGGGCCGCTTTGGGCGCGGGTGTCCAGAATGCTCAGCGTGGCCGGCGCATCGGCCGACACCAGTCGCGGCGTGCTCACGAAGGCGCGGCCCCGTGCGTCGAAATGCAGCCCGGCAATCGGTGCATTGACCGAGTTCGCAAACCGGCCTGCCGCAGGGGCCTTGGGGTCCCAGCTCACGCCGGTGTACGAGCGCCAGCGCTCGAGCGCCGGGGCATCGCCCGCATGGGCCGTGGACGTGGCGGCCAGCACGGCAGCCAGGGCGACTGCCGCGGCGCGCAGCAGGGGGGTGTTCAGCACATGCACCACCATCACGCCACCTGCCGCATCTGGAACAGCTCGAACACGCCGATCATCGGCCCCGCGTTGGCGCGAAACGCATCCATGTGCGGCCCGGCCATGTGTGCCTCCCACGCCGCGCGGTCGCGCCAGCGCTCGTAGAAGACCACTTCGCCGGGCGTGCCCTCGGCTTCGTGCAGTTCGTAGGCAATGCAGCCCGGCAGGCTGCGGACAACGCCGACCAGGTCGACCTGGGCGGCAACCAGCGCCGCTTCATGGCCGGGCTTGGCCTTGACGTGCGCAACGATGATGAGATCCGGCATGGGAGACAACTTTCTTGCTGGTGAATGGGATCACCGAAGATAGGTCGCCATGCCGATTTGAAAAACCGGTCTGCAGTGCACAGACTGTGCACGCCAGGGAAAGAATCCGAGCGCTCCGCGCGCTCGTGCGTTGCCGCTCCGTTCAGGACTTGCGCTGCGCCGCCACCGGCGCATCAGCCTTCGCCTGCGCAGCCCCCGCATCCCGGCACGGCGTGAACATGTCCTGCTCCGGCTGGTAAGCCCCCGTCTGCACATCCATCAGCCCCAGCACCGAATGAAAATAGTGGTCGTGCGTGATGCGCCGCTCGCGCAGGTCGCGCTGCAAGCAGGCCGTGCTGGCGCCGATGCGCGCCTGCATCGCGGGCGAGAGCCAGGTGATCCAGGGCACGTGCTTTTGCACATCGGGCGCGATGGAATAGGGCAGGCCATGCAGGTAGATGTTGTTCTCGCCCAGCGACTCGCCATGGTCGGCCACGTACACCATGGCCGTCTGGGCCGTGGCGTCCTGCCGGCCCAGCCACTGCAGCACGCCGTCGAGAAAGCGGTCCGTCTCCACCACGCTGTTGTCGTACGCGTTCACCACCTGCTGGCGGTCGCATTCCTGCAGCGCGGTGGATGCGCATTCGGGCACAAACTTCTTGGCATCGGGCGCCGAGCGCTTGAAGTACGCCGGCCCATGGCTGCCCAGCTGGTGCATCACCACCACCGTGCCGCGCTGGCGCTGCTCGGCTGGCAGCGAGGCGATGCGCGCGTCCAGGTCGTTGAGCATGATGCGGTCCAGGCACTCGCCCTTGTGGGCGCACAGCTCGGGGTCCTTGAGGTTGGCGGTGTTGGTGTCGCCCAGCCGGTCGCACACGCCCTTGCAGCCCGACTGGTTGTCCAGCCACAGCACGGCCAGGCCGGCGTGGTGCAGCACGTCGACCAGGCTCTCGAAGTTGGCCGATCGGCCCTCGTAGCCGCTCTTGCCCAGGTGCGAGAACATGCACGGCACCGATGCCGCCGTGCTCGTGCCGCACGACCAGGCATTGCCCGCGCTCACCAGCTCCTTGCCGCGGGCCGACAGCAGCGGCGTGGTGTCGCGTGCATAGCCGTTGATGCCGAAGCTGCCGCTGCGCCCCGTCTCGCCCAGCACCAGCACCAAGAGCGGTGGCTTGGCCTGGCCCGCATAGCTGGCGCCCAGGTGGGCGTCACGGCCCACGGGGATCAGCGTGTGGTTGTCCATGCGCAGGGGCTTGGTGGCCACATTGCCCAGTGCGTACACGCTGTTGAGCGGGTTGATCAAATAGCGCAGCTTGGTGTGGTTGCGCATGGTGGACGAGAAATCCTGGAACACCAGCAGCACGCTGGCCACGATGACCACGATGGAACCCAGCACCAGCAAGCCGTTGTGCGCCACCTGGCGCAGCGGCGCAAGGCGGCGCAGGGGCGTGCGGGCCAGCCAAACCAGCGGCGGTCCGGCCAGCGCAGCCACGGTGAGCAGCGTGCGCAGGCTCAGCAGGTCGCCGGCCTCGTGTACATCGGTCTGCACTACGTTGGTCAGCATGCTGGCGTCGATGGCAATGCCATAGGCCAGCATGAAGTAGGCGCCAAACGCCGCCATCAGCACCAGCAGCGCGGCCGCGGGCTTGAGCGTCCAGCGCCAGGCCAGCAGGGCCAGCAGCCCCGCATTGCCCGCCGTGACGATGGCGCCGAAGGCCAGCGCAAAGCCCCAGCCGCGCAGGCTGCCCTGGCCGGGCAGCGCCGCCACCTCGCGCCACAGCGGCACATTGCACACCGTGGCCAGCCACAGGCTCACCAGCAGCACCGCCCAGGCCGGGTGCAGCGCCCGCGGCGGTGCCGAGGGGAGCGGGCGGGTGGCATGCGGGGCGGAAGACGAGGGCGACAGCAGGGGCCGCGACAGCTGCAGGAAGGTCAGGCGCATGGAGGGCAGTCTCCGGGCCTGGGACTTACGGGCGCATTACCGCCAGACCGTCGCTGGTTCTGCTGCTGCACTGCTGCCCCCGCGGCGTGGGGGCTGGAGGAGACGGAAAAAGGGCGGGGCCGGACGAGGATCTGGTGCATGGGCGGCAGTCTCCCGCCCCAGACTTAAGTGCACATTAACGCCGTCTTAGCGTCCCCTTAGCGTCCCCTTAGCGCTTGCTTGGCCCCGTGCGGTCAGTCCCCTGGCGCGTCGTCATCCACCTGCACCGCCGCCCGCACCACCAGGGCGCGCAGCCAGCGCGCCGCGGGGTCGTTTTCCGAGCGGCGGCCATAGACCATGTCGATGCCGAAGGCCGTGTCCTGCAGCTCCGGCGGCAGGGCCCGAATGGCCGTGCCCTCGGGCGCCATGAGGCGCGCCACCCGCTCGGCCATGGTGGCCAGCAGGTCGGTGCCGCGCACGGCAAAGGGCAGCGCCGCGATGTGCGCAAAGGTGGCCAGCACCTGCCGCTCGCGCCCCAGGCGCGCCAGGTGCACGTCGATTACGCCGCGGCTCGACCCGTTGTCGCTGGGCACGAACAGCGCATGCGGCTGGCCCAGGTAGGTCTCCAGGTCCAGGGCCTCGTGCGGCGGGCCCAGCCGCTCGCGGTCGCCGATGCAGACAAAGCGCTCCTCGTACAGCCGCTGCTGCAGCATGCGCTTGGGCGGATCGAGCAGGCCGCCAATCGCCAGGTCGATGCCCGACTGGTCGAGCTGCTCGTACACCGTCTCGCGGTTCAGCCGTGCCACGCGCAGCGCCACACCGGGTGCCTCGCGCCGCAGCAGGGCCACGATGTGCGGCACCAGCACCATGTCGGCATAGTCGCTGGTCGCCAGCGTGAAGCGCCGGCCCTGCGCGGCCAGCGGGTCGAAGTCGAGGCCCTGCGCCAGCGCGCGGCGCAATTGCTCCAGCGCCAGCGCAATGCCGGGGATCAGCGCCTGCGCGCGCTCGGTGGGCACCATGCCGTCGGCCGTGCGCACGAACAGCTCGTCCTGGAACGCGTGGCGCAGCCGGCCCAGCGCATTGCTCACCGAGGGCTGGGCCCGGTTCAGGCGCTGGCCGGCCAGGGTCACGCTGCCGGTCTCGTACAGCGCCTCGAACGTGAGCAGCAGGTTCAGGTCCATCGCGGCGAGGTTCATGGCCTCAATCTAACCCAAGTGCAATGCAGCACCCTCCATTCACGCCGTGGATACGACGCATGCCGGAAATCCATTTCCCTGCCGGCGCGCTCCGGCCTAGGATGGCCACCCCATGACCCGCAACATCCTCATCACCGGCATCGAACCCTTCGATGGCGAAACCATCAACCCCTCCTGGGAGGCCGTGCGCGTGCTCGATGGCGAGTGCATCGGCGGCGACTACCGCCTGGTGGCACGCCAGCTGCCCTGCGTGATTGCCGAGGTGGGCCCCGTGCTGATCGCCGCCATCGAAGAGCTCGACCCGGTGCTGGTGCTCTGCCTGGGCCAGGCCGGCGGGCGCGCCGACATCACCGTGGAGCGCGTGGCCATCAACATCGTGGACGCGCGCATCCCCGACAACGCGGGCCGCCAGCCGGTGGACGAGCCCGTGGTGCCCGGCGGCCCGGCCGCGTATTTCTCCACCCTGCCCATCAAGGCGCTGGTGGCGGCGCTGCGCGAGCAGGGCATTCCCGCATCGGTATCGCAAACGGCCGGCACCTACAACTGCAATGCCATCTTCTACGCGCTGGCGCACCACATCGCCACGCGCAGGCCGGCCCTGCGTGGCGGTTTCATCCATGTGCCCTACCTGCCCAGCATGGCCACGCACCACCCCGGCGCGCCCAGCCTGGCCCGCGAAACGGTGACACAGGCGGTGCGCACCATGGCCGCCACCTCGCTCGCGGTGGCGCACGACATCAAGGCCGGCGGCGGCGCGGTGCACTGACCGCGCGCCCAGCCTTCAGCCCGCTGCCAGCAGCCCGGCGTGGTGCGCCAGGTGGTCCGCCATGAAGCTCTGGATGAAGTAGTACCCGTGGTCATAGCCCGCGTGCTGGCGCAGCGTGAGCGGCTGGCCAATGGCCTGGCAGGCCTCTTCGAACAGGCGCGGGTTCAACTGCGTGGGCAGGAACTTGTCGGCCAGCCCCTGGTCGATCAGAATGCCCGCAGGGTAGGGCGCCACCGGCTGGTGCTGCATGAGCACCGTGGCATCGTGCTCGATCCAGGCCGTGCGGTCCGCGCCCAGGTAGCCCGTGAAAGCCTTCTCGCCCCAGGGGCACTGCGTGGGCGCGCAAATGGGCGCAAACGCCGACACACTCTTGAACCGCCCCGGATGGCGCAGCGCCAGCGTCAGCGCGCCATGCCCACCCATCGAGTGGCCGAAGATGCCCAGGCGCTCGCCATCCACGGGCAGCTGCGCCGCCACCTGCGGCAGCAGCTCCTTCATCACATAGCTTTCCATGCGCCAGTGGCGCGCCCAGGGCTCGGCCGTGGCGTCGAGGTAAAAGCCCGCGCCCACGCCAAAGTCCCAGCTGTCGGCCTCGCCCGGCACATTGGCGCCGCGCGGGCTGGTGTCGGGCGCGATCAGCGCCAGGCCCAGCTCGGCCGCCAGGCGCTGGGCCCCGGCCTTGACCGTGAAGGTCTCTTCGGTGCAGGTCAGCCCCGCCAGGTACAGCAGGGCCGGCACGGGCCCCTGCTGCGCCGCTGGCGGCAGGTAGACCGAGAACTTCATCGGCAGGCCGATTTCGGCAGATGCGTGCTGGTAAAAGCGCTGCACGCCGCCAAAGCAGGCGTGCTCGCTGAGCAGTTCAAACGACGTGGAAGACATGTTCAGCAGAGCCTCAAGCGGCGTATTTCACAACCGAGCGGATCGACTTACCCTCGTGCATCAAATCGAAGGCTTCGTTGATGTCCTTGAGGCCCATGGTGTGCGTCACAAACGGCTCCAGCTGGATCTTGCCGGCCATGGCGTCTTCCACCATGCCGGGCAGCTCGCTGCGGCCCTTCACGCCGCCAAAGGCCGTGCCCAGCCACTTGCGGCCCGTGACCAGCTGGAAGGGGCGGGTCGAGATTTCCTGCCCCGCACCCGCCACACCGATGATCACCGACTGGCCCCAGCCGCGGTGCGCGCATTCCAGCGCCGCACGCATCACGTTCACGTTGCCGATGCACTCGAACGAATGGTCCACGCCCCAGGTCGTCATCTCCACAATCACCTGCTGGATCGGCTTGTCAAAATCCTTGGGGTTGATGCAGTCCGTGGCGCCAAAGGTCTTGGCCAGGTCGAACTTGCTCGGGTTGGTATCGATGGCAATGATGCGCCCCGCCTTGGCCAGCTTGGCGCCCTGGATCACGGCCAGGCCAATGCCGCCCAGGCCGAACACGGCCACCGTGTCGCCCTCCTGCACCTTGGCCGTGTTCTTCACCGCCCCCAGGCCCGTGGTCACGCCGCAGCCCAGCAGGCACACCTGCTCGGGGTTGGCCTTCGGGTTGATCTTGGCCAGCGACACCTCGGCCACCACGGTGTACTCGCTGAAGGTCGAGCAGCCCATGTAGTGGTAGATCGGCTGGCCGTTGTAGCTGAAGCGCGTCGTGCCATCGGGCATCACGCCCTTGCCCTGCGTGGCGCGCACCGCTACGCACAGGTTGGTCTTGCCACTCTTGCAGAACAGGCACTCGCCGCACTCTGCGGTGTACAGCGGAATCACATGGTCGCCCGGCTTCACGCTGGTCACGCCTTCGCCCACCTCCACCACAATGCCCGCGCCCTCATGGCCCAGCACCACGGGGAACAGGCCCTCGGGGTCGTCACCGCTCAGGGTGAAGGCATCCGTGTGGCACACGCCCGTGTCGGTGATGCGGATCAGCACCTCGCCCTTCTTGGGCGGCGCCACGTCGATCTCGACGATCTGCAGGGGTTCTCCGGCCTTGAAGGCCACGGCGGCTTTGGATTTGATGGTCATGGTGTTGGGGTGATTGGTTGGTAAGGGGGAGGGGACCAGAGGTTCTGCGACCTCCGGGCACGGGTGGACTGCATGACTGTAGGCCATGTACCGCGCATACAGAAACCCATGGCCGCAGACCTTGGGGGTATGGCCGAATTCCATCGTTCATGGCCTTGGCGGACATGGCCTCCCGTATAGTCGGGCGCCGTTTCCCGCATCCCCGACCCCATGGATCAGCACCATCACCACCCCGCCGGCCAGCCCCACCGCATCGACCTCGTCGTCTACCCCGGCTTCAAGGCGCTGGAGGCCGTGGGCCCCATGTCCGTGTTCGACTACGCCAACGTGCACCTGCGCCAGCACGGCCGGCCCGACGGCTACGCCGTGCGCGTGGTCGCGGCCCAGGCGGGGGCCGTGCAGTCCGACACCCTGATGGCCCTCACGGCCACCCACACCCTTGCCGAGCTGGAGCAACAAGAGGGCGGCACAGGCTGCACCGTGGTGCTGGTCGGCTCGCGCAACATCGAGCAGGTACTGGCCGCCTCGCCCGACCTGGTGGCCTGGGCCGCCCGCGTCGCCCCCCGCGTGGACCGCATGATCGCCCTGTGCTCGGGCAGCTTCTTCCTGGCAGCCGCCGGCTTGCTCGACGGCCGGCGCGCCGCCACCCACTGGAGCGTGGCCGCCCTGCTGCGCCAGCGCTACCCCGCCATCGACGTGGACCCCGACGCCATCTACGTGCGCGACGGCCCGCTGTGGACATCGGCCGGCGTCACCGCCGGCATCGACCTCGCCCTGGCCCTGGTGGAAGAAGATTTTGGCCACGCCCTCGCACTGGAGGTGGCGCGCGACCTGGTCATGTACCTCAAGCGCCCAGGCGGCCAATCCCAGTTCAGCGTGCAACTGGCCAGCCAGGGCACCGCCCACCGCGACATCCAGGCCGTGCAGACCTGGGTCCTCGACCACCTGGCCGAACCCATGCCCCTGGCCGCGCTGGCCGCGCGCGCTGCCATGAGCGAGCGGCACTTTCGCCGGGTGTTCGTGCAGGAGACGGGGCAAACTCCATCGGCGTTTGTCGATGCCGCGCGGCTGGAAGGGGCGCGGCGGTTGCTGGAGTCAACATCCCAGCCGCAGGCCGCTTTGCCGCTGAAAACCGTGGCCGCGCGCGTGGGCATGGGGTCGGAGCAGGCGCTGCGGCAGCTGTTTGTGCGGCATCTGGGGATCACGCCGCAGGCGTATCGGGAGCGGTTTGGCGGGCCGGGGCGCCGCTGAATCGCAGCAGTCCTGAGCGGGACTGAAACAAGGGTAGGGCACGGCCCGGGCCGTGCCCCCTGGGGCTCAGGTGGAGTGCATCAGCAGGGGCTCCTGCCGGCGCAGCTCGCGCACCTTGAGCGTGGCGCGGCCCAGGCCGGTCACGGTCAGCACCTGGGCCGGCCCGCCAGTGCCCGCTGGCGGCAACGATGCCGTGACCATCCCCGCAGCCGCCAACACCCTGAGCTTGTCGATCTGGCCCTCGTCCGACACAGCGAGCGGCAACTCGGCATCGGCAATTGCACGAAGGAACTCGATAGGCATGGCATGTGCTCCAGAATTTTTTTGATGCCCGTGGAAATAAGGGCTGCCATGGTGATTTCAAGAACCATGTCGGCGCGTTGAGTGAGACGGCCCGCCGCGCAACGCCTTGGGAGCCTGCGGGCCTACTGGTCCCGCTGCTGCTCCCACAGGGCCCTGGCCGCGGTCAGGCTGACTGCACCGGAATGTGCCTCACGGCATCGCGCTCGGCTTTCGGTATCTCGATGCGCAACACCCCGTCGCGGTACACGGCCACGCCCTGCGCGGCCTGCACGCGCGCAGGCAGTGCCAGGTAGCGGCAGAACGAGCCGTAAGCCCACTGCGACACCTGCCACGCGCCTGCGCGGGCCTGGTGAAACTGCGACCGCCGCACGCCCCGCACCTTCAGCGCGCGCTCGTGCACCTCGATGCTGAAATCCTCGCGCCGCATGCCCGGCGCATCGATCCGCACGATCACTGCGCGCTCATCCTCCAGCACCGCGGCGGACATGAAAGCCCAGCCCTTGAGCCGTGGCACTGGGTTGCGCAACGGGCCGGCTTCATCATCGGCTGCTCGGCCAACTGGCGCCCGCAGCGGCGGCTTGTGCTGGTCCCAGGCCTGCCGGGCCCGGGCTAACAGGCCACGCCAGCCGCTGGACATTTCGCTCCACAGGGAGCCCACACCCTGCTTAGGTTTTGCTGCCATAGGGTTCATTTTCATTCTCCGGCAATGGTGGTGTTGTGTGCCCCCCGCAGCTCAGTGGATCGCCACGGGAATCTTGCGCGCCTGCGCATGGGCCTTCTTCGGAATGTGCAGTGACAGCACGCCATCCTTGAGCTGTGCCTGGATGCCGGCGGTGTCCAGCTCGCGGCTGAGCACGAAGCTACGGCGGTAGCGCGGTACGCGCACCTCGGCATGCACCGCCTCCAGGCCCTCCGGCATGCGGGTCTGCACCGTGCCCTCGATCAAGAGCGATTCGCCCTCCACCTTGATGTCCAGGTGCTCACGCGGCACGCCGGGCATGTCGGCCAGCAAGGTGATGCCATGCGGGTTCTCGAACACGTCCACGGCCGGCAGCACCGAATGCTGCAGATCCTGCTCCACCGCGCTGTTGCCACGGGTGTTGGCGGCGGCAGCGCCGGTGGTGGTGGCGACTTGTTGTTGCTGTTGCTGCGTCATGATGGGTTCTCCTCGATGGTCTGTGGGTTCCGTCGGCCTTCAGTGGATGGCAATGCGCGTGGGCTGGGGTGCTTCCTTGCGGGCGATGCTCACCTGCAGCACGCCGTCCCGGTAGCTAGCGCTCACCTTTTCGGGGTCGATGTCGTCCGGCAGCGAAACGGTGCGCGAGAACGCGCCGTTGCGCCGCTCGCGCGCATAGACCTGCACGCTGGAGTCGTTCTGCGGAATGCTGCTGGCCCGCTCGCCCGAGATGCGCAAGATGCCCCGGTCCAGGTCCACGTCGATCTTCGACGGATCGAGGCCGGGCACGAAGGCATACACCTCCACGCTCGACGGCGTGCGCCCCACGTTCAGGGCCGGCAAGGTGCCCGAGGCAACGGATCGGATGGCGCTCGGCAGGCTGGCAGCGCCGAACACGTCGTCGAGTTCACGGCGCAGCCGCTCGAAATGACCGAACAGGCTGCCTGGATGATTCAACAGCGATGCATACATGGTGGGTCCTCCAAGGGGTGGGTTGATGAACACACCGGCAGGACGGACACCGTCCTGGCCGGCTCGGAAGGAAAAATAGAGCCGGCCAAAAGAGTTTCAAGAGGGTTTTTTGCAGGTCTGAAATCCTGCATTCACAGGCGGCGCAGCCTGCGGGCGGGCTACAAAAATGCGCAAGCGCAACAGGTGCGCCACGGCCCCCTCCGCCCGCCATCTACGTGCGCGAGGCCCGAAGCGCAAGCAGCTCTGTGGACAGCGCAGGTGGAGCCACAGCGTCTGCGGGCAGGCACCTGCCGGGCAGGGTGCAACGGCCGGCAGCCGGCCAGCGCACTCCGGCCTGGCCCCGGGCCTGCCTTGTCCCAGGCGCCTCAGCTGGGCGACTTCAAATAGCAAACCTTCGCCTGGATGGACTCGTCCGTGTCCTGCTCCACGCTAGCGATGGTGGGGTAGTCCTTGACGGGGTCGGGCTGGTCGAACGTCTTGCGCGGGAGCAGGCACAGGTAGGGACCCTTGCGCGCCCACACCACGCGTTTGGTGCCCGCGCTGCTGGTCTGCGTGCCCCAGAAGGCGGTGAGGGAGCCGCGGGTTTCCTGCCGGTCGAACTCGACGCGTACCGCTGGCCGGCCGGTCAGCGCCTCGCTGCCGGGGCTGCAGAACAGGCCCCACCTGGTTACCGAGCCCTGGGTAGCGATGGCACGGAAATCTCCTTCACGCACAATGTTCAAATACTCGCGCGTGCTGACGTCGAAGCCCGAGGAGCAATACTCGGAAGCCCAGGCGCCCTCGGGCGCGGCCTGGGGCAGGCCGGTGCAGGTGACCTGCACCGAGCGCACGTCGCTGCTGCTGCCCACCGTGCCGCT
>NZ_AKJX01000295.1 GCF_000276605.1 Acidovorax sp. CF316
CCCCCCCCAGCCAGTGGCGGGCCTGGGCTTCGTTGGTGGCCAGGATGCCGGGCGCCTTGCCCGCGCGCAGGATGCGCGCGATGCCTTCGGTGATGGCGGCTTGCACGTCGGGGTGGCCGGGGTTGCCCGGGTGGCCCATCGATGCGGACAGGTCCGCCGGGCCGATGAAGACACCGTCCACACCGGGCACGGCGGCAATCGCGTCCAGATTCTCCATGGCCTGCACGGTCTCGGCCTGTACCAGCAGGCACACTTGGGCATTGGCCTCGTGCACGTAGTTCGGGTAGGCCTGCCAGCGCGAGGAGCGCGCCAGGGCGCTGCCCATGCCGCGCACTCCCTCGGGGGCGTAGCGCGTGGCGCGCACCAGGTCGCGGGCCTCCCCGGCCGTGTCCACCATGGGCACCAGCAGGGTGGTGGCGCCGATGTCCAGGTACTGCTTGATCAGCGCGGTGTCGCCCACGGGCACGCGTGCAATCGCGTGGGGCGGCTGTGCACCGGCCGGCAGGGCGCTCGTGGCGCTGGCCACGGCCTGCAGCAGGTGCAGCTGCGAGCGCAGGTCATTGGGTGCGTGCTCGCCGTCGAGCAGCAGCCAGTCGTAGCCCGTGCCGGCCAGGATCTCCGTGCTGTAGGCATCGGCCAGGGCCAGCCACAGGCCGATCTGGGCACGGCCCTGGGCCATGGCCTGCTTGAAGGGGTTGGTGGGGGTCTGCTGCATGGGTGTGCGTGTCCGTCGAGATGCAAGGCCGCCATCGTACGGCCTGTGCGCCGGGGCTGCAGGCCCCTGTTGCGACCGCTATAGTCACCAGCCCGCCTCCCTTCCTGCTCCACCACCCCACGCCATGGCCAAAGACAAGACCCTTTTCAGCTGCACCGAATGCGGTGGTACCAGCCCGCGCTGGCTGGGCAAGTGCCCGGCCTGCGGTGCCTGGAACACGCTGATCGAGCAGGTGGCCGACGCCGGGCCGGGCAAGAACCGCTACAGCACGCCGCAGTTCGCGGGCCTGGCGCAGGCCCAGGCGGTGATGCCGCTGTCGGCCATCGAGGCCAGCGACGTGGAGCGCACGCCCAGTGGCATCGACGAGCTCGACCGCGTGCTGGGCGGCGGCATTGTCGAAGGCGGGGTGGTGCTGATCGGCGGCGACCCGGGCATCGGCAAGTCCACCCTGCTGCTGCAGGCGCTCGACGCGCTGCAGCGCGTGGGCCTGCCCACGCTGTATGTGACCGGCGAGGAAAGCGGCGCCCAGGTGGCGCTGCGCTCGCGCCGCCTGGGGCTGGACCACAGCCAGGTCAACGTGCTGGCCGAGATCCAGCTCGAGAAGATCCTTGCCACCATCGACTCCATGCAGCCCGCCGTGGCGGTGATCGACTCCATCCAGACCGTGTATTCCGACCAGCTCACCTCGGCCCCCGGCTCGGTGGCCCAGGTGCGCGAATGCGCGGCCCACCTCACGCGCGCGGCCAAGGCCTCGGGCGTGGCCATCGTGCTCGTGGGCCACGTCACGAAAGAAGGAGCGCTTGCCGGCCCGCGCGTGCTGGAGCACATGGTGGACACGGTGCTCTACTTCGAGGGCGACACGCACAGCCAGTTCCGCCTGGTGCGCGCCATCAAAAACCGCTTCGGTGCGGTCAACGAGATCGGCGTGTTCGCCATGACCGAGAAGGGCCTCAAGGGCGTGAGCAACCCCAGCGCCATCTTCCTGAGCCAGCACAGCGAGCCCGTGCCGGGCAGCTGCGTGATGGTCACCCTGGAGGGCACGCGCCCGCTGCTGGTGGAGATCCAGGCCCTGGTGGACAGCGGCGGCCCCAGCCCGCGGCGCCTCTCGGTGGGCCTGGACAAGGACCGCCTGGCCATGTTGCTGGCCGTGCTGCACCGCCACGCGGGCGTGGCCTGCATGGACCAGGACGTGTTCGTGAACGCCGTGGGTGGCGTGCGCATCAGCGAGCCGGCGGCCGACCTGGCCGTGATGCTGGCCATCACCTCCAGCCTGCGCGGCAAGGCCCTGCCGCGCGGCTTCCTGGCCTTCGGCGAAGTGGGCCTGGCCGGTGAGGTGCGGCCCGCGCCGCGCGGCCAGGAGCGGCTCAAGGAGGCCGCCAAGCTCGGCTTCAGCGTGGCCGTGGTGCCCAAGGCGAATGCACCCAAGAAACCCATCGAGGGCCTGACCATCCATGCCGTTGAGCGCGTGGAAGAGGCGATGAACGTCGTGCGTGAAATGGGCTAGCACAGCCCCTGGGGCGCTTCGCGCTCCTTCTCCCGAAAGGGGCGCTCTGGCGCACGGCTCTGGTCTGAGCCGCTGCGCCATTTTTTCTTGCTCCCATCGGGCACTTGCACTAAGCTGGCCCGGTCAACCGGAACCTACACGGCGCCCGCCAAGGCCCGCTTCAGAGGCACCTGCGGCGTCGATAACGATTGCAGAGGGAGGCTGTGTTGGCCATCGAGCATTCCTGGGATACGCCGTCGGACAACAGGTCGGCATTTCTGTCCACGCTGGCTGCGGACACGCGCCACCGGCGCATGGCCGTTGCAGCCGTGGGTGCGTCCCTTCTCATCTTTCTGGCGATCGCGCCCTTTGCGCGCGTGGCCTTGCCGCCGGTGGGCGCCTTCATTCCCGTCTACCAGACGGCCCTGGTCACCAATGACCTGATCACCGCCGTGCTGCTGCTCGGCCAGTACAGTTTTCTGCGTTCGCGTGCGTTGCTGGTGCTGGGGGCGGGCTACCTGTTCTGTGCCTTCATGGCCATGGCGCATGGCCTGAGCTTCCCCGGCCTTTTCGCCCCCACCGGACTGCTCGGATCGGGTCCGCAAACCACGGCATGGCTGTACTTCCTGTGGCATGGCGGCTTCCCGCTGTTCGTGCTGGCCTATGTCCACCTGAAGGACCCCATCGCCGCCGGGTCGGGTGTGCAGGAGTCGGTGGGCGGCTCGGCGCGCCGTGGCATTGCCTGGGCCACCCTGTGCGCCATGGCGCTTGCACTGGCGCTGCTGCTGCTGAGCACCCTGGGCCACGATGCACTGCCGGTGCTGATGCGCGGCAACCGGGACGACTCGGGCAAGCTCCTGGCGGCGGTGTGCACCTGGACGCTGTCGCTCGTGGCGCTGCTGGCGCTGTGGCGCAAGGCACGCAGCGTGCTGGACCTGTGGCTGATGGTGACGCTGGTGGCCTGGCTGCTGGACATTGCGCTGGCGTCGGTGCTGAACGGGGCGCGCTTCGACCTGGGCTTCTATGGCGGGCGCGTCTATGGGCTGCTGGCATCGTCGTTCGTGCTGGTCGTCCTGCTGCTGGAAAACAGCCGCCTGTACGGCGACCTGGCAACCGCCAATGTGCGCGAACGCCAGCGCAGCGCGGAACTCGAGGTGGCGCGCAATGCCGCCAACGCAGCGGCCCAAGCCAAGTCCAACTTTCTGGCGGCGATGAGCCATGAAATCCGCACCCCCATGAACGGCGTCATCGG
Organism: Acidovorax sp. CF316; assembly: GCF_000276605.1. Lineage (GTDB taxonomy): Bacteria > Pseudomonadota > Gammaproteobacteria > Burkholderiales > Burkholderiaceae_C > Acidovorax. The sequence continues at coordinate 3,451 of NZ_AKJX01000295.1, forward strand.
CATGATCGACGTGCTGGCGCGTTCCAGCCTGAAGAACCCCCAGGTGGCGATGGTGGACCTGATCCGGGAGTCCGCGTTTTCGCTCCTGAGCATCATCGAGGACATCCTGGACTTCTCCAAGATCGAGGCCGGCCACATGGACGTGGAAAGCGAGCCCATGGCCGTGGGGGAGGTGGTCGAGAAGGTCTGCGTGATGCTCAACCGCCTGGCAGAGAAGCAAGGCGTTGAACTGACACTGTTCACCGACCCCGAGATTCCCCCCGTCGTGCTGGGCGACGCCCTGCGCCTGCGCCAGGTGCTGATCAACCTGGTCAACAACGCCATCAAGTTTTCGGCGGGGGGGCAGGTCGCCGGGCGCGTCGCCGTGCGTGCCGTGCTGGTGGACAAGGGTACGCACAGCGTCACCCTGGAATTCCAGGTCATCGACAATGGGATCGGCATGGGTGAGGCCACCCTGGCCACCCTGTTCACGGCCTTCACCCAGGCCGATGTGTCCACCACCCGGCGCTTTGGCGGCACCGGCCTGGGCCTGGCCATATCCGGCAGCCTGGCGCAGCGCATGGGGGGCCGCATTTCCGTGGTCAGTGCGCCGGGGGCTGGCTCCACCTTCACGCTGCGGCTGCCGCTGGCCTGTGCCGCTCCCGCCCAAGGTGATGCACCGCCGTCACCCTCCCTGGTCGCGGGCCTGTCCTGTCTCATCATCGGCAATGGCAAGACGCTGTCTGGAGACCTGGTGACCTATCTGGCCAATGCGGGGGCGCACACCCGGCACGTGGTGAGCCTGGAGGCGGCCCGCCAACTGGCGCCCAGCCTGGCACCCGGCCCCTGGGTCTGGGTGGTCAACACCGATGCCGACAGCCCGGTCTCGCTGGACCGCCTGCGCGCCGTTGCACGCACCAATCCGGGACTGGCCCACCACTTCGTGGTCATCGGCCACGGCCCGCACCGTTATCCACCGCAGTTCGATGCAGACCGGGTGTCCGTGGACGGCAATGTGCTGACCCGCAGCGCCCTGCTGCGCGCGGTGGCCGTTGCCGCCGGGCGGGTTCCCTACGAGGATGAGCAAGGTGCGCTGCTGCCTGCGCGCCATGCACCGGGGCCGGCGGCGCTGTCGCGCGAAGAGGCGCGCCGGCAACGTCGGCTGATCCTGGTGGTGGAAGACAACGAGATCAACCAGAAGGTCATCATGCAGCAGCTGGCGCTGCTGGGCCTTACCGCCGACCTGACCAGCGACGGCCTGCAGGCACTGATACGCTGGCGCAGCGGCGACTACGCCCTGATCGTGACCGACCTGCACATGCCCGGCATGGACGGCTACCAGTTGGCCTCGGTGGTGCGTGCCGAGGAGCAGGAGCGCGCCAACGCACGCATCCATGCCGGCGAGGCGGCCGAGCCGCCGGTGCGCATCCTGGCGCTGACCGCCAATGCCCTCAAGACGGAGGCCCAGCGCTGCAAGGACGCCGGCATGGACGACTACATGAGCAAGCCTGCTCCGCTGGCGGACCTGCAGGACCTGCTGGAGCGCTGGCTGCCCCCAGGCCCGCCGCCACAGCGCTGGCCCCGGGGGCGCAGGGCATCGACGGGTCCCCCATGCCCGAAGGGCCGGTGGACGTTCAGGTGCTGCGCAGCCTGGTGGGAGACGACCCCCAACTCATCCGCGAGTTTCTGCAGGCGTTTCGCAGCAGCGCGGCGCGCATTGCGCAGGAAGTGGAGCAGGCCTACTGCGCCGGCAGCGCCGCCAAGACCGTGGCCGCTGTGCACAAGCTCAAGTCGGCCGCACGCTCGGTGGGCGCCATGGCGCTGGGTGACCTGTGTGCCGACATGGAGCAGGTGGGTGCGGCAGGGCAGATCGACGCGCTGTCCCTGGCATTCGAGCACTTCAAGCTGGAGATGGCCACCGTCGACCGGCATCTGGCCGAGATCCTGGCCAGCGAACCGCGGGACGGCGCGCCATGAGTGCCCGATCCGACATCCGCATCCTGGTGCTCGATGACGAGCCTTTCATGCTCATGCTGCTGGCCCGGCAACTGGCCAACCTGGGTTTCACCCAGGTCGATACCTGCGACAACGGCCAGACGGCACTCGAACGGGTGGACGATCCCGTGCTGGCACCGCAGCTCATCCTGTGCGACCTCAACATGCCCGGCATGGACGGCATGGAGTTCGTGCGCAAGCTGGTGGAGCATGGGTATGCGGGCAGCCTGATACTGGTCAGTGGCGAGGACGAACGCACTCTGCACTCTGCGCGCAGGCTGGTGCAGGCCCACCACATCGACGTGCTGGGCAGCCTGCAGAAGCCCGTGCCGCCGCAGGCGCTGTTCCAGCTGGTGGAGCGGTGGGTGCCCTCGGCGCAACTGGCCCAGCACCTGCAGGGCAAGGGCTATGTCGTCGAACGCCTGGCGCAGGCCATCCAGACCGGAGAACTGGTCAACCACTACCAGCCCAAGGTCTCGGTCTCGAGCGGAGAGGTCGTCGGCATGGAGACCTTGGTGCGGTGGCGCCATCCGGAGGACGGCCTGGTGTATCCGGACCAGTTCATCGGCATGGCCGAGGCCCATGGCTTGATCGACGCGCTCACCCAGGTGGTGCTGGCACAGGCGCTTCAAGACAGCGCCATATGGGCGCGGGAGGGCCTGGCGCTCAAGGTGGCCGTCAACGTGTCCATGGACAACCTCCATGCGCTGGAATTCCCCGAAAGGATCACGGCCGCTGCCGCCGCTGCCGGGGTCAAGCCGCAGTCCATCGTCCTGGAGGTGACGGAGAGCCAGCTGATGAAGGACCTGCGCGCGCCGCTGGAAATTCTCACGCGCCTGCGCTTGCGCCGGTTCAAGCTGTCCATCGACGATTTCGGTACCGGCCATTCCTCCCTGGTGCAACTGCGCGATGTCCCGTTCGACGAGCTCAAGATCGACCAGAGCTTCGTGCACGGTGCCCACCACAACGAAACCTTGCGCGCCATTTTCTTTGCCAGCCTGGGACTGGCCAAGGAACTGGGCATGGAGGTGGTGGCCGAAGGCGTGGAAGACGCCGACGACTGGGATTTCCTGCAGAAGTCGGGCTGCGACCTGGCCCAGGGCTACTTCATTGCGCGGCCCATGCCCGCCGACAAGGTTCTGGAGTGGGCCGCGGGTTGGCGGGCGCGCTGGGCTGCGGAGCATTCCCCCGGATGAAGTGCATGCCAGGCCAGGTTGCGCATGCCTCGCCTGCCTGCAGCCTCTCCGGTCAGAAGGCTTCCCAGTCGTCGTCCGAGCCCTTGGTCCTGGTCGGAGCCGCTGCGGGGGCCTTGGCAGGCGGCGCCGGTGCCCGGGTGGCGGCTGGCGCCGGCTTGGGGGCCTGCAGCTTGCGGGGGGCACTGGTGGACGCCGTGACCTTGCCGGCAGGCGCCGCCGCCGGGCGCGAGGCCGGGGCTCGGGCCGCTGCCGGCCGCGGCGCTGGCGCGGCCGCCGGCTGGTAGCCCACATTGAACACCGACACCACCTCGGCCAGGCGCTGGGCCTGGTCGCGCAGCGACGAGGCGGCCGCGGCGGATTCCTCCACCAGCGCGGCGTTCTGCTGCGTCATCTGGTCAAGCTGGGTCACGGCCACGTTCACCTGGGCAATGCCGTCGCGCTGTTCGGACGAGGAGGCGGTGATCTCGCCGATCAGGTCCGACACGCGGCGCACGCTGCTGACGATCTCGTCCATGGCCTGGCCGGCCTGGGTGACCTGCTCGGAGCCGGTCTCCACCGATTCCACCGAGGCCGTGATCAGGCCCTTGATCTCCTTGGCGGCCTCGGCGCTGCGCTGCGCCAGGCCGCGCACCTCGCTGGCCACCAC
>NZ_AKJX01000296.1 GCF_000276605.1 Acidovorax sp. CF316
GGCAGCTGGCGCGGCTGCCGCCAGCGTGCGCACCTTGGCAAGGGTCCAGGCCGAGATGCCGAAGCTCAGGGCATCGAGCGCGAAGGCCATGCCGATGCCCGTCGCATTGGCCCGGGCGTCCGCGCCGGTGCCCGCGTTGCCGTCGCCGAACAGCGCGATCAGCAGGCCCGCGAGCAGGGGGCCGAGGAACATGGTGAGCTGGCGCAGGCCCAGGTTGATGCCGTTGGCCGCCTGCAGCTGGGCGCGCGGCACCACGTGGGGCATCATCGCCGTGCCCGCAGGGATGCTGAAGGCCGTGGACAGGCCGATCGCCAGCGACAGCACATACACCATCCACAGCGTGAGCGTGCCCGTGAGCACCAGGCCGCTGAGCAGCGCCAGCAGCACCAGGTTGATGTACTTGGTCAGCATCAGCACCTGCTTGGGGGAATAGCGGTCCACCAGCGCGCCGCCGATCAGGATGAACAGCGCGCGTGGCACGCTCATGAGTGCCAGCACGGTGCCCAGCACCAGCGTGTCGCCGGTCATCTGCAGCACCAGCCAGGGCAGTGCGATCAGGGTGAACTGGTCACCCAGCATGGTCAGGGCCGAGCCGCTGGTGAGCCAGCGGAAATTGGCGTCGCGCCACAGCGCGGCGCGCGGGTCGGCGTTCGGGTTCGTCTCAGTGCGCATGGGTGGGTTCTCCGGAAGAAGGGTGGGAGCGGTGGCGGCTTCCATTGAGGAGCGCGCCGACGGCCGTGGAACGGACAAAAAAGTGGTAGCTCGCCAGGCACACGGCGGTGGTAGCGCTGATGTTGATCAGCATCTTGGCCAGCGCGGGCAGGGGCAGGCCGTACAGCAGCGCGCCAAAGCCGATGGTCAGGGGCAGGTGCACCAGGTACACCCAGTAGGAGCTGTCGGCCAGCCAGGCCAGCCGCGCATGGCGGCCCCGCACATGGCGCAGGAAGATGCCGATCAGCGCAAAGCTCCACAGCCAGGATGCGGTGTTGTAGACCAGTGCGATGGCAAACAGCAGGGCTTGCGGGACAGCGCCCGGTTGCGTGGCGACCTCGGCCAGCACGCCCGTGGCCAGGAACAGGGCGAAGGCCGAGGCCTCCGGGTGCGCCAGCGTTTCCATGAGGATGCCCGTCAGCAGAAAGCAGACGCCGCCTGCCGCTGCGTACAGCGGCCAGTGCCTCTGCCAGTGCGCGAACAGGCGTTCGCGCAGCAGGTACGCGCCGGTGCCGAACGCGAAGAACAAGCCGTTGTGCAGCCATTCGGCCAGCGGTGGCAGGAAGGCGCCACTCGGTGTCAGGATTCCGTTGGGGTAGCGGCTGCCCAGCCAGGCCAGGGGCAGCGCCAGTACCAAGGCTCCCCAGGGCGATTCGCCCAGGTGGCTGACGCATGCCGCCAGGGCAGCGTGGACGCGGTCCGGCAGCCGGACCAGGGCCCAGTGCAGTGGCACCGAGAGAACGCAGAACCACAGCAGCAGCCACAGGAACCACAGGTGCATGGTGGAAAGCCCCTGGGGCACGCCGGGGCGTGGCTGCAGCAGGCCCTTGTCCAGCCCCCAGGTTCCGTGCGCCATGCGGTGCAGGAACAGCAGGGCCAGCACCGCGCAGGCGGCGTACAGCAGCGGCCAGAACACGGCGAAGGGCAGCGCCAGCCGGCGCATGCGGTGGCGCAGCATGCCGGGGGCTCCCCGGCGCTGCACCAGCAAGGCCACGAAGAAGCCCGCGAGGATGAAGAACACCGGCATGCGGAACGCATGGATGAACGCCATGAGCAGGTCCGCCACGGGGGTGGAGCGGTCGTCGTGCCAGGGCAGGGGCGATGGAGAGACCAGGTGGATCACCGCGACGTGCAGGACGATGCCCAGCCACATCATGGTGGCGCGCAGGTTGTCCAGGGCGTGCGAGCGGTCGGTGGGGGCGTTGTCGTCAGCGGGTGTCATGGTCGGTCCAGAAGCTCTGGGGTCCGACTGTGGGCCCTCACGTTGCGTGAGGGTCAAGCATTTTTCAACGCTTTTTGGGCCGGCCGGATGCCTGCTCTGCCGGGGTCGCCTGCGCCAGCACCTCCAGCAGGTAGTTGCGCACCGCCTGGCTCAGCGGGGAGCCGGCGCGCAGCAGCGGTTCCTGCGCCGATGCCGTGAGCAGTTTCTCGCGCAGCACGGGGTCGTGGCTGGTCAACTGCCCGAACAGGGCATCCCAGCGCAGGGCCGCCGCAACCGCCTCGGGCTGGTGGGCGGGCACGCCGTCGGCCAGCAAGCGCTGCACGTCCCGCTCCAGTTGTTCCCATTGCGTGTGCGGCACATGCCCGAGCCGGCGCAGGTCTTCGCGGGTCAGGTACTTCTCGAGCAGGGCCATGCGCATCTTGATCGCGGTTTCGACGAACTCGATCATGTCGCCCGGCGGCGCGTGGTTGCGTCCCTGGGTGCTGGGCTCGGTGCGGAACATGTGGCCCCAGCGGTCCAGCAGCTCCAGGTCGCCACCCATCCAGTGCAGCATCAGCGCCATCCAGCGGTAGGCCAGGGCCTGGACCTCGGGGCTGTCAGGGGGCTGCTGGCGGTCCATCGCATTGCGCACCAGGTCCTTGACGACCAGCCAATCGGCCTCGATCAGGCTCCAGTTGGTGAAGATCTGCTTGAGCTCGGCGGAGCTGAAGTACTTGCCGTAGGTCGTCATCAAGGCCAGCGCTTCGAGCCAGTTGCCCATGTCGGGCTCGGCTCCGGCCATCAGGCCGTCGCGCAGCATGGTCAGGCGCGCGCGCAGCTCGGTGGCCTGCGTGATCTGCTGGTCCAGCGCACGGATCTGCTGGCCGATGATGCGCTCCGGGGCCATGCCCTCGCCAGCCAGCAGCTCGCCGATGTCGTTGAGCGCCAGGCCCATCTGGCGCATGGTCTGGATGCCATGCAGGCGCTGCACGTCGGCCTGGCTGTACAGCCGGTAGCCGGCCTCGGAGCGGCCGGAGGGCGCGAGCAGGCCGATCTCGTCGTAATGGTGCAGGGTGCGCACCGTGAGGCCGGTGCGGCGGGCCAGTTCCCCGACTTTCAGCAGCATGTGCAAAGAATGGATGAAAGTGGCCCGCGCGCCGGTGGGTTCTTGTTACTTGCCGACGGAAATCAGTTCGATCTCGAAGTTCAGCGTGGCGTTGGGCGGGATCACGCCGCCGGCACCGTTGGCACCGTAGGCGATGGCGGGTGGGCAGGTCAGCTTGGCCTTGCCGCCGGGCTTCATGCGCTGCACGCCTTCGGTCCAGCAGGGGATCACGCGGTTCAGCGGGAACGAGGTGGGTTCGCCGCGCTTGTAGGAGCTGTCGAACTCCTTGCCATCGAGGAAGGTGCCCTTGTAGTGCACCTTGACGGTGTCGGTGGCCTTGGGCGATTCGCCAGTGCCGTCCTTGAGCGATTCATACACCAGGCCGCTGGCGGTGGTGACGGGCTTGGCGGCTTGCTGGGCCAGGGCGGCGGGGGCGATCACGAGGCTGGCGAGCAGCAGGCACAGGGTATGGCGCAAGGGGTTCTCCTTCGAATATTTCAGACAGGCGCGATCTTAGTCGTGTTCTTGTGGGTGTCCGTTCTCTGTTGTGTCGGTGGTTGCTGCTGTTTCTTTTCCGAGGGCGGAGGCCGGGATGTGCGCCCGGCGGCGCACCTACTTTCTTTTGCGTCGCCAAAAGAAAGTAG
>NZ_AKJX01000297.1 GCF_000276605.1 Acidovorax sp. CF316
TGGCAGGCGCCTGCCGAACCGCCGATGGCGCCAGCGGCGCATGGCGCGGCAGTGCCTCGCCCGTGAGGGCGGCCACGCAGCGCCGGGCCAGCACCCCGGCCAGATGGCAGCGATAACCGGCCGAGGCATGCAGGTCGCCCAGCGCCGTGAGGTCATCGGAGGGGATAGCAGACAAGGCCGCCAGGCCGAACTGGCCGCCAAGCGCCTGTTCGGCCCCAGGCCAGCGCGCGATGCCCATGCCCAGCCCGGTCACGGCCACGCGCACCTGGCCCGGCGCGGTATGCGCCACAGCCACGCCCACCAGCGCAAAGCGCGAGGCAGGCTGCTCGAACTTGAGGTAATGCAGGCCCTGCAGCCGGGGGAAGCGCACGCCGACGATCAGCTCGCCCGGTTCCAGCGCCGTGCTGTACAGGCCCTGGAAGTAATCGTCTGCCGCAATCTCGCGCCGCGCGGTGACGATGGTGGCACCCGCCGCCATCACCCCGGTGGGCCAGCAGGCCGCGGGGTCGTTGTGCGCCAGCGAGCCGCCGATGGTGCCCATGGCACGCACCTGCGCATCGGCGATGCCGCCGGCCAGGGCCGCCAGGCCCGGGGCGAAGCCCCGCACGGTGGCACTGGCTGCCACGCTGGCATGCGTGGCCATGGCGCCGATCCAGAGCGCTGGCGCACCCTGCGGCCCGGTCTCCACGCGGATGTCGCGCAGGCCCGGCACGTCCTGCAGGTCGACCAGCACCGCTGGCGTGGCCATGCCCAGCTTCATCGCGGCCAGCAGCGACTGGCCGCCAGCCAGCCAGGCCTGGCTGCCTTGCGCAGACGCGGGCATCAGCGCAAGCGCCTCGGCCAGCGAAGCAGGTCGATGGAAGTCCAATGCGTTCATGCCGGCTCCGTTCCGCGCATGGCGACCAGTCCCTCGCAGACCGCGTTCACGATGCCCTCGTAACCCGTGCAGCGGCACAGGTTGCCGCCCAGGGCATGGCGCACCCAGTGCGGGTCGATGGACTCCTCGGCGGCCTCGGGCTCATCAGCCAGAGCCACCGCGCGCATCAGGAAGCCCGGCGTGCAGAAGCCGCACTGCAGCGCATGGTGCCGGCTGAAGGCCTGCTGCATGGGGTGCAGCCGATCGGGTGCCGGGGCCAGCCCTTCGACCGTGCGCACGGCCCGGCCCTGCACCTGCAGGGCCAGCACATTGCACGACTTCACGGCCCGGCCGTCCACCTGCACCGTGCAGGCACCGCACTGGGCCGTGTCGCAGCCCTGGTGCGTGCCGCGCAGGGCCAGCGGGCCACGCAGGCAATCCACCAGCAATGTGTTGGCTTCCACCTGCACGCTGCAGACCTGGCCGTTGACCTGCAACTGGATCGGCATCCTCTGGCTCATGCGGGTGCGCGCCTCAGGCCAGGCGCAGGCCGCAGCCTGCAAAGGCTTCGCGCGTGGCAGCCAGCTCGGCCTCGGTCATGTTCAGCAGCGGCCGGCGCACGGGGCCGCCGTGCTGGCCCAGCAGTTCCTGCCAGGCCTTGCCATGCGCCTGCGGCTTGCCGGCGGGCTTGCTGGCGCGGAATGCGGCGCGCACCGGTTCCAGGCTGTCGCGCACCTTGCGCGCTTCGGCGTGCTGGCCGGCAAAGGCCAGGCGGGTGTACTCGTTCATGCGCTGGTCCACCTTGGTCTGCAGCAGGAAGGGCGGCGTGGAGCACAGGTAGAGCTTCCAGTTGAGCTCGATGATGTTTTCCAGCCAGTCTTCCTCGGAGGGGTTGCTCACCTGGATCTTGTGGCCGGCCAGTTCGGTCAGGCGCTTGTAGCGCGCGCGGTCGGCGCTGTACTTGATGGCCACGATGTTGGGCAGGTCGGCGATGCGGTTGCACAGCTCAGGGCTCATGGTATAGCCGCAGTCGGGGTGGTTCCACATGGCGATGCCGATGTCAAGCTGCTCCGAAAGGTAGCGGTAGTACTCGTAGATCGTCTCTTCCGTGTCGGCGCCGAAGTGCAGCACCGGGCTGTGCACGATCACGTAGTCGGCACCGACCTGGGCCGAATGGCGCGCCAGGTCGAGCACCACGTCGAGGTTGGTGTCCGAGCACGAGGTGATGATGCCGCAGCGGCCGATGCCGCCGCGGTTGCCCGCAGCCTGCGCGGCCTCGACCGACAGGGTGATCAGGCGCTTGCGCTCCTCGATCGACATGGCGAAGAACTCGGCCTGCTTGCCCGCGATGAACAGGCCGCCCAGGTTCAGGTCGCGGATCCAGTGGTCCATGTTCTGGCGCAGCGCCTTCTCGTCGATGCGCAGGGCCCCGTCGAAGGGCGTGAGGTTGGCAGCCCAGACGCCGACGAAGTGTTCGCGGGCGTATTCCTTGGCTTCAGACTTCTTGTAATCCATGGTGTTTTCCTTTCAAGACATGGGTTGGGTTCAGAGACCCTGGCCGCTCATCGCGCGCCAGAACTGTTCGGAGGTGAGGGGAAACTGCAGCGGGCATTCGCCCACCGGCGCCAGCGCATCGCGCGCCGCGTTCATCAGCGCGGCCGGCACGCCGATGCAGCCAGCTTCGCCCACGCCCTTGGCGCCCAGCAGGTTGTGCGGGCTCGGCGTGGAAAAACTGTGGATGTCGATGGCGGCCGGCATGTCGTCGGCGCGCGGCGCGGCATAGTCCATCAGCGAGCCGGTCACCAACTGGCCCGCGCCGTCGTAGACCAGGCGCTCCAGCAGGGCCTGGCCCAGGCCCTGGGCGAGGCCGCCGATGAGCTGGCCCTTGGCCAACTCGGGGTGGACGATGTGGCCGGCGTCGTCGGCCCAGGTGATCTGCTCGATGGTGGGGCGGCCGGTGTCGCGATCCACCGCCATGCGCGCGATCACGCAGCCGTAGCTCCAGGCCTCCCCCCCCGTGAAACGGCCCGCCGAGGTCAGCGGCAGCGCCTCGCCCGCCGCACGCCGCGCCAGCAGGTCGCGGCAGGCCTGCACAATGGCGCTGCCCGCAAGGGCGGTGCTGCGGCTGGCCAGCGCGCCCACGCCGGGCGGGCACAGTGCGGTGTCGCCATACACGACCTCGACCAGCTCATCGGCCATGCCCAGTGCCTCGCCGGCAATGCGCGCATAGGTTGTGCCGTGGCCCTGGCCTTGCGCGGGGGACCCCGTGGCCACGGTCACGCGGCCGTCTTCATGCCAGTCCACGCGCGCCGACTCCCAGCCCACGCCGCAGGGCTCGACATAGAGCGCCATGCCGATGCCCACCACCTCGCCCTCGGCGCGGCGCTGCGCCTGCAGCGCGCGCTGCTCCGCGTAGCCGAAGCGCTCGCAGGCCAGCTCCAGCGCACGCCGGTAGTCGCCACTGTCGAAGACCTCGCCGGTCGGCGTGGTGTAGGGCATGTCGGCGGCTTCCACCAGGTTGCGACGGCGCAGTTCCACCGGGTCGATGCCCGCGGCGCGCGCGGCCTGCTCGACCAGGGTTTCCATCAGCAGCGCGGCCTCGGGCCGGCCCGCACCGCGGTAGATGGTGACCGGGGCCGTGTGGGCCAGGCCGGCGCGCCCCTGCACGTCGAGCCGCGCCACGCGGTAGGGCCCGGGCAGGATGCGCGCCGTGTTGCGCAGCGGCACGACGGCCGAGAACGGCAGCCAGGCGCCCAGGGTGAACTGCAGCTCGGCCTGCAATGCGGCAAAGCGCCCTTGCGCCGTGACGGACAGGCGGCCCGACATGCGCGCCCCCCGGCCGTGCATGCCCGAGGTGAACTCGTCCGAGCGCGAGGAGATCCAGCGCACCGAGGCACCCACGCGGCGTGCGGCCAGCGGGATGGCCAGCTCCTCGGGGCAGAGCGAGGACTTGGCGCCAAAGGCACCGCCCACGTTGCCGGTGATGACACGCACGCGCGCTTCGTCCCAGCCCAGCGCGGCAGCGATATCCGCCTGCGCCCGGGTCGGCGACTGCGTGCCCAGGTGGACCGTGAGGCGGGCCGGTGCAGCATCGGCACCGACTGGCCCATGCCAGTGTGCGAGCATCCCGCGCGGCTCCATCGACAGGGCCAGCACGCGCGGCACCTCCAGCGCGGCGCTGGCTTCGCTGGCGACCACGTGGGTGGAGGCATCCGCTGCCTCGAAGTGGTGCTCTACCTCGGTCACGGGACGGGTGCCATCGAAGTCCGGCACGGGCACCAGCGGCTCGATGTCGAGCTGCACGCACGACGCAGCCTGCTGCGCCTGGGCCGGCGAACGGGCGAGCACCAGGGCCACGGGTTGGCCGACATAGACCACCTCGCCGCGCGCCAGCGGCTCGATGCGCGGCACGCTGGCCACGGGCAGCAGCGGGTTGGGTGGGGGCATGTGGACCACGCGGTCCGCATCCGACGGGGCCAGCAAGGTCTCGGCAATGAGCACCGCCACGACACCGGCGGACTGCTCGGCCGCCCCGGTCGCAATCGAACGCAGCCGGCCGTGCGCCAGCGGAGAGCGCACGAACACCGCATGCAGCACGCCTTCGGCCACCACGTCGCCGGTGTACTGCCCACGGCCCGTGAGCAGGGCGGGATCTTCGCGGCGAAGGGGGGTGAAGGCCGTTTTCAGCATGGAGCGGATTAGACCGATGCCCCCTTCGCCGGACAATCGCATAATTTTGAAAGACTTTGAAGTTTGCCGACACAATCGCGCCATGGACCTCCTGGACAATCCCTCCAACCTCAGCCTGCGCCAGCTGCGCGCGTTCTGGCTCGTCGCGCACGAAGGCACCATGACGCGGGCGGCCGCGCGCATGCACCTCACGATCTCGGCGCTGTCGATGCTGGTGCGCACGCTGGAGGAAGAACTCGGCGTGCGCCTGTTCGAGCGCACCACGCGCCGCATCGAGCTGACCGAGGCCGGCCGCCAGTTCCTGCCCACGGTGCGCGACGTGTTCTTTGCCCTCGACTCGGGCCTGCAGACGCTGCAGGAGAGCAAGCGCCGCAAGAGCGAGCGGCTCTCGGTCGTGACCTCGCCGCTGCTGGCGGCCAGCCTGGTACCCGAGGTCATCGCACGCTTTCGCGAGCAGTTCCCGAACGTCACGGTGACCCTGGTGGATGCCCCCGTGGACCAGGTCGTGGCCCACGTGCGCGAGGGCAAGTCGGATTTCGGCATCTGCACCGCCGACCTGGCCTCGACGGACCTGGTCTCCCAGGTGCTCTACAAGGACACGCTGGTGCTGGCCTGCAGCCCCGACCACCCGCTGGCCGAGCGCCGCGAGGCGAGCTGGGGCGACCTCACGGACCAGAGCCTGATCCTGCTGACCTCGAACACGGGCCTGCGCCGGCTGGCCGACCAGACCCTGGGGCAGCTCACGCTGCGCCTGAAGCCCGCGTTCGAGGTGGCCAACATCCAGACCGCCGTCGGCCTGGTCGCGGCGGGCCTCGGGGTCTCGGTGCTGCCGGCCTACAGCCTGTCGCGCGTGGACGGGCAGCGCGTGGTCTCGGTGCCGCTGACCGACCCCGTGGTGACGCGGGAAATCGTCGCGCTGTGCACCCGCGCACGGCCATTTTCAATGGCCGCTGAAGCATTCTTGAAGCTGTTCACAAAATACGCAGACCAGAGCGCGATTTAAGCGGTTTTTCGATCGGTTTTGCTGGTGTTGCCTCTGTTCAGCGGGGCAGCGCACCAGTACAAAAGTAGGGCGCCCTCACATGTCCCGGCGCACACACAAGGAAACCGATCCATGAAACCCCTTTGCGGCGCCAGCCCAACCCAGGCCCCCTCCTCCCCCTTGTCCCGCCGCCAGGTCCTGGTGCTGGGCGCCGGCGGCACTGCCGCCTGGCTGCACGCCACGCCATCGATGGCGAACACCTGGCCTTCCAAGCCCATCAAGATCACCACCGCCGCCTCCACCGGCAGCGGGCCCGATGTCTCGCTGCGGCTGGTGGCCGAGCAGCTCGCGCGCCGCTGGGGCCAGCCGGTCATCGTCGACAACAAGCCCGGCGGCAACGGTGTCGTGGCCTTCAATGCCACGCGCAGTGCCGCATCGGACGGCCATGAGCTGATCCACCTGGACAGCACCATGCTGACCTCCAACGTGCACCTGTACAGCCGCCTGCCCTACGACCCGCAGCGCGACTTCGCGCCCATCCGCCCGACGCTGCAGACCGACTTCTTCGTCGCCGTGGCCAAGGACAGCCCCTTCAAATCGGTCGACGACATCGTGCAGGCCGCCCTGGCCGCGCCGGACCGGGTCACCTACGGCTCCTGGGGCCTGGGCAGCCCCGGCCACCTGGGCGCGCTGCGCCTGCTGGCCGCCACGAACACGCACATGACGCATGTGCCCTACAAGGAAATCCCGCAGCTGTTTGCCGCCGTGGCCACCGGCGAGGTGCAGTGGGCGCTGGGCAGCATCGCCAGCGCCGGGCCCATGGAGAAGTCGGGCCGCATCCGCTTCGTGGGCGTGGCGGCTGCGCAGCCCTCGCCGTTCGCGCCGGGAGTACCCGGCATGGCCGGCTCGGCACAGGCCAAGGCCTTCGTGGCCAATGCCTGGTTCGGCCTGTTCGCCCCGCGCAACACGCCCAAGCCCCTGCGCGAGAAGATCGCGGCGGACATCACCGAGGTCCTGGCCACGCCGGACCTCACCGACCGCTACCGCACGCTGGGCTACAACCGCTTCGACCAGAAGCCCGACGAGTTCGGCGAGTACATTGGCCGGGAGACCCAGCTGTGGGGCCGCGTGATCGCCGATGCCAAGCTCAAGCTCGACTAGCAAGGCACCGGCTCGCACCAGAACGACGGAGACAGAACGAAGATGATTGCACTCAAGGACATCAGCTACGTGCGCCTGGGCACGCGCGACCTCGATGGCGCCTGCCGCTACGCCAATGACATCCTGGGCCTGCGCGAAGGGCAGCGCTACGGGCCGCCGCGGCATGGCAGGGCCGTGGGCTTTCGCAGCGACGCGCGCGAGCAGACGCTGGTGTACTTCGACGGCGACCCGGCGGACCACACCACCGGCTTCGAGCTCGCGTCCATGGCCGAACTGCAGGCTGCCGCAGCCGAGCTCGAACGCCTGGGCCATGCGGTGCGCGAGGGGCGCGCCGACGAATGCGAGCAACGCCGCGTGCAGGCCTTCATCGGCTTCAACGACCCGAGCGGCAACGCCATCGAACTGGCGGTGTCGCCCTTCCACAGCGGGGTGCGCTTTTTTCCGACGCGCGACACTGGCAACACCGGCTTCTCGCACGTGGGCCTGCGCAGCACCGACCCGGCGCGCGACGAGCGCTTCTGGACCACGGTGCTCAGCGCCAAGGTCAGCGACCGCATCGGTGCGGCGCCGCTCTTGCGCATCGACGAGGTGCACCACAAGATCGCGCTGTTCCCCTCGGGCTATGCGGGCGTGCAGCACATCAACCACCAGGTGGCGTCCATCGATGACCTGATGCGCGCCTGGTATCTGCTGCAATCGCGCGGCATCCGCGTGGTGTTCGGACCGGGCAAGCACCCGACTTCGGGCGCGATGTTCCTCTACTTCGAGGGGCCGGACGGCATGGTCTACGAGTTCTCGAGCGGCGTGCGCATGGTCACCGACCCGGATGCGCCACCGCGCCAGTTCCCGTTCCACCCCACGTCGTTCTGCATGTGGGGCTCCGTGCCCGATATCCCGGAATTCCGCTGATCAGGCCTGGCTGGAGACCCGCTCCAGCAACGCCAGGTAGTGCGGCAGCGGCGGCGTGGCCCGGCCCGGCACCTTGGCCAAGTCGTCGTAGCGGCGCAGGCGAATGGCCTCGTGCGCGAAGGGCTGGCTGGCAAAGCGGTCCGCCTCCACCGCACCATACGCCCCTCCTTGCAGCCCCAGGCTGTGCTGCGAAGCGGGCGACAGCGTGGCCCAATAGCCCGCATCCACCGCGCACAGGTAGCGCTTGGCATCGACGTGCATGCGGATCGGCTCCAGCACCGCATCGGGCAGCACCCCGTGCAGGAACGGCAGGGCCGCGTACTGGTGCAGGTCGTCCTGGCGCGGTGCACGTGCCTCGTTCTCGGCCGCTGCGGGAGCCAGCAGATGGCCCAGGTCGTGCAGCAGGGCTGCGACCACGGTGGCCGGGGTTTCGCCTGCCCCTTCGGCCAGGTGCGCGCACTGCAGCGCATGGTCGAGCTGGCTCACGGCCTCGCGGCCGTACTGCTTTTGCCCGCGCTCGGTGAGCAGCAGGGCGATGTCGTGCGGGGTCAGTGCCATGGCGTATCCATCCCTAGATCATGGTCTTGCGGATGCGGGCGGACACCAGGTCGATCACGCTCACGGTGACCACGATGATGAGCATCACCGCACAGGTCTCGGCGTACTGGAAGCCGCGGATGATCTCCCACAGCACCACGCCGATGCCGCCGGCCCCCACCATGCCCACCACCGAGGCCGAGCGCACATTGGCCTCGAAGCGGTAGAGGGTGTAGGAGATCCACAGCGGGATCACCTGCGGGATCACGCCGTAGATGATTTCGTGCAGCGCGCTGGCACCGGTGGAGCGGATGCCTTCCACGGGCTGCGGGTCGATGGCCTCGACCGCCTCGGAGAACAGCTTGGCCAGCGTGCCCGTGGTGTGGATCCACAGCGCCAGCACGCCGGCAAACGGCCCCAGGCCCACGGCCACCACGAAGAGCATGGCGAACACCATCTCGTTGATGGCGCGGCAGGCGTCGAGCACGCGGCGCACCGGCTGGTTGACCCACCAGGGCGCGATGTTGGACGAGGCCAGCAGCGCCAGCGGCACGGCCGTGACCACCGCGAGCGCCGTGCCCCACAGCGCGATCTGCAGCGTGACCAGCATCTCCTGCACATAGATCTGCCACTGCGAGAAGTTCGGCGGGAAGAACTCGGCCGCGTACTGGGCCATGTTGCCCGAGTCGCGGACGAGGTCGAGCGGACGCATGTCGGCGCCCTTCCAGGATGCGGCCAGCACCACCAGCAGGATGCCCCAGGAGAGATACCAGGCGAGGCTGCGCTTGGGCGCAGTGGTGCTCGCCAGGGTCGCGAGCGAAGGGGTCAATGCGGAAGACATGGTGGGGACTGGCCGGATGCGTTGCGTGCTGGCTGGCTTGTTTACTTCAGGGATGCCAACTGCTGGTCGATCTCGGCCAGGCGGGCTTTCTTGTCGGCGTCGGCCAGCGTGGCGTCGCCTTCGATCTTGTTGCGCTTGCCGAACAGGTCGAGCTGGCGGATGGGTGTCAGTTGCGCGTTGGTCGAGGGCTTGAAGCCCGAGAGCTTGGAGATCTTCATCACGATCTCCTTCTCGCGCGCATCGGTCTTGGCGTAGTTGTAGAAGAAGTCCTTGATTTTGGCCTTCAGCGGCTCGGGCAGGTCCTTGCGCATCACCAGCGGGTCGAGGGCGATCAGCGGCGAGGTCCAGACGATCTTGATGTCCTTGAACTTCTCGGGCTGGCGTTCCTTGATCTTCTCGAGGTTCTCGCTGTTGTTGGTGGCCACGTCGACCTGCTTGTTGGCCACGGCCAGGGCATTGGTCTCGTGGTTGGCACTGCGCGCCACCTTGAAATGGGTCTTGGCGTCGATCTTGTTCTGGGCAAAGGCGTAGTAGCCGGGCACCAGGAAGCCCGAGGTGGAGTTGGGATCGCCGTTGCCGAAGCTCAGCGACTTGCCGTTCTTGAGCACGTCGTCCAGCGTGGCCAGCGGGCTGTCCTTGTGCACGATCAGGTGCGAGTAGTAGCCCTGGGTGCCGTCGGCGTTGACCATCTGCGCGAAGACTTCGCCATTGGCGCGGTCCACGGCCTCCATGGCCGACTTGTTGCCCAGCCAGGCGACCTGCATCTTGTTGAAGCGCATGGCTTCGATGAGGCCGGCGTAGTCGGAGGCGAAGAAGGCGTTGATCTTCAGGCCCGTCTGCTTGGCCATGTCGTCCAGCAGGGGCTGCCAGTCGGCCTTGAGGTTCTGCGTCGCTTCGGTCGAGATCATGCCGAAGTTGATGTCCTGGGCGAAGGCGCCCGTGGTCATGCCCAGGCCGATGGCCAGGGTCGCGCACAGTTTCTTGAACATGGATGGCTCCAGTGAAAGGGAGAACGGTCGAAAGGGATGCGGAAACCGCGGGAGAGAGCGAAGAAGGAGACTCAGGCCGCCTGGGCCAGGGGCGGCACCCAGCCATTGGCGGGCTGCTGCGCAGGCGCGGTGACCGGCGCCTGGGGCAGGCTGGCGCCCAGGATCTCGTCGGCCTGCACGCCATAGAGCTCGCGCAGCAGTGCCGGCGTGAGGGCGGCCGAGGGCCCGTCGTAGACCACCCGCCCCTGGTGCAATGCGACCACGCGGGGGCAGTACTTGATGGCCACGTCCACCTGGTGCAGCGAGACGATGACGGTGCTGCCGTCCTCGCGGTTGATGCGCGCCAGGATGTCCATGACCTTGCGCGAGGATTCGGGGTCCAGCGAGGCGATGGGTTCGTCGGCCAGCACCACCTTGGCACCCTGCACCAGGGTGCGCGCGATCGCCGCGCGCTGTTGCTGCCCGCCCGACAGGGTGGAGGCGCGCTGCGCATGGCAGTCGGCAATGCCCACGCGGGCCAGGGCCTCCAGTGCCAGGGCGCGCTCGTGCGGGCGGAACACGCGCAGCCAGCCGCGCCATTTGGGCGTGCGGTGCAGCATGCCCACCAGCACGTTCATCATCACGGGCAGGCGGTCCACCAGGTTGAACTGCTGGAACACGAAGCCCACCTGCGAGCGCACCTTGCGGATGTCGCGGTGGATGCGCCCGCCCTGCTGCACGCAGCGGCCATCGACCTCGATCAGCGAGTGGCTGTCGCCGTCGGCCACGACCAGGCCGGCCACATGGCGCAGCAGCGTGGACTTGCCCGAGCCCGAGGCACCGATCAGCGCCACCATCTCGCCGGCATGCACCGTGAGGTCGATGTCGCGCAGCGCGTGCTTGCCGTTGGCGAAATGCTTGTTCAGTTGCTCGATGCGGAGGGCGATGGGCATGGCGGATTCCAAGTCGTCTATACAAATGCAGTTTGGGAGGCGGCTGTGACAGTGCCTTGACAGTTGCGGGAAATTTGCATGTCAAGCTACGTTCAGAGAACCCGCTGCCCTTCGCGCCAGACACCGCGCACCACGGCCTGCTGGGCGCCGCCGGGCAGGTCGGCCACGTGCACCTGGATCAGGTCCGCGCGCAGGCCGGGAACCAGCTCGCCCCGGTCGTGCATGCCCGAAGCGCGCGCCGGGTTGCGCGTGACGGTGGCCACGGCCTCGGGCAGGGTGAGGATGCCGTCGTGCACCAGACGCATCACGGCGCTCAGCAGGCTGCCGGGCACGTAGTCGGACGAAAGGATGTCCAGGAGGCCCTGGCGCGCCAGATCGGCCGCCGCCACGTTGCCCGAATGCGAGCCACCGCGCACCACGTTGGGCCCGCCCATCACGGTGAGCAGGCCGCGCTCGTGCGCTGCCTGGGCCGCCGCCAGCGTGGTCGGAAACTCCGACATGCCCGCGCCCTCGGCATGGGCCTGCTCCACATGCGCCACCGTGGTGTCGTCGTGGCTGGCCAGCGCGATGCCATGGGTGCGGCAGTAGTCCACGAAATAGGCACGGTGCGGCTCGGCGTACTGCGCCTGCAGGGTGGCGGCATGCTGCACCTGGCGCTCGAACTTCTCGCTGCTCCAGCCCTTCTTGCCGGTGTAGTAGGTGCGCGCCTGCTCCAGGTTCTCCCACTGGCGCTGCCCCGGGGTGTGGTCCATCAGCGAGATCAGCGACAGGCGCGGATGCCCGTGGAAGGGGCCGAACAGGTCGATGGTGTTGGGCGCCGGCAGCTCGCAGCGCACGTGCAGGTGGTGGTCGGCGCGCAGCAGGTTGCGCTCGGTGCAGGTATCGATGGTGTCGAGCACGCGGTTCCAGGCGCTGCCGCGCAGGCTGTCCACGTCGGCCTCGCCCACGCCCAGCGCGTCGAGCACGGTGGTGATGCCGGCCGCGGCAATCTCGGCGTCGTGCGCCAGCAGCGCCGGCATCTCGGCCCACTGCACCTTGGGGCGCGGCATCAGGTGGCGCTCGAAGTTGTCGGTATGCACCTCCACCAGGCCAGGCAGCAGGTAGTCCCCGCCCAGGTCGATGCCTTGCAGCGCGGCCGTGCCGCCCGAAGCCAGGGTGTCGATGCGCCCGCCCCGCACCGACAGCGAGCCTTGCACCACCTCGCCGGGCAGCACCATGCGGGCGTTGTGAAATACAGCTGCTGCGCTCATGCGGCCACCCCGCGGAAGTCCGCCACGTTCACGCGGCGCGTGGCCACGGCGGCGCCCACATGCGCGTCGTGGAAGATGCCGACCAGCGCGGCGCCGCGCGCCACGGCCTCGCGGACCATGGCGATCACGGTGTCGGTGTTGGCGGCGTCGAGCGATGCGGTGGGCTCGTCGAGCAGCAAGAGGGGCTTGGGCTTGATCATGTTGCGGGCGATGTTGATGCGCTGCTGCTCCCCGCCCGAGAAGGTGGCGGGCGGCAGGTGCCACAGGCGTTCGGGAATGCGCAGACGGTCGAGCCAGGTGCGGGCGGTGTCGCGCGCGGCCGCCAGGGCCGCCTCGTCGCTGCCGGCGTCTTCGGCCAGCGGCTCGGCCACCACGTCGAGCGCGCTCACGCGGGGGATCACGCGCAGGAACTGGCTCACGTAGCCGATGGTGTCGCGGCGCAGCTGCACCAGCTCGCGCGGCGTGGCCCGGGTCACGTCCACCGCGGGGCCGGTGGCTGGCTGCACGCGGATGCTGCCGGCGTTGGCGCGGTAGTTGGCATAGACCATCTTGAGCAGCGTGCTCTTGCCCATGCCCGACGGGCCGTCGAGCACCACGCATTCGCCGGGGCCCACGCGGAGGTCCACGTTGCCGAGCACGGGCAGCTCGATGCCGTTCTGGTGGTGCAGGGTGAAGCGCTTTGCCACGCCCTTGAGCTCCAGGATGGGTGGGTGGGTGTTCATCATCATGGTTGCAGTACCGAGGAAACGAGGAGCTGGGTGTAGGGGTGTTGGGGGTCGTCGAGCACCTGGTCGGTGAGGCCCGACTCGACCACCCGGCCGCGCTGCATCACCACCATGCGGTGGGCCAGCAGGCGGGCCACGGCCAGGTCATGGGTGACGACGATGGCCGCCAGCTGCATCTGCCGCGTGAGCTGGCGCAACAGGTCCAGCAGGCGCGCCTGCACCGAGACATCGAGGCCCGAGGTGGGCTCGTCCATGAACACCAGGCGCGGCTGGGTGACCAGGTTGCGGGCGATCTGCAGGCGCTGGCGCATGCCGCCCGAGAAGGCGCGCGGCGCGTCGTCGATGCGGCTGGCATCGATCTCCACGCGCTGCAGCCATTCGGTGGCGGTGGCGCGCAGCCGGCCATAGTGGCGCTCGCCCAGGCCCATGAGGCGCTCGCCCACATTGGCGCCGGCCGAAACGTCCATGCGCAGGCCGTCGGCCGCGTTCTGGTGCACGAAGCCCCAGTCGGTGCGCGCCAGCAGGCGCTGCTGTGCCTCGCCCATGGCCAGCACGTCCTGCAGCGTGCCGCTGCGGTCCTGGAAGTGCACGCTGCCCGCATCGGACCGGCTGCGTGCGGCCACGGCGTTGAGCAGGGTGGACTTGCCCGAGCCGGACTCGCCGACCACGGCCAGCACCTCGCCGGGCCACAGGTCGAACGAGGCATCCTGCAGCGCGACGCGCTGGCCGTAGCGCTTGCCGATGCCGCGCACGCTGAGCAGGGGGGTGGGGGATGAAAGGGTGGCGTCCATGGCGATCAGGGTTCGATGGAGAAGCTCAGGCCATGCTGCGCAAAGCCCAGGGATTCGTAGAAGGCATGCGCGTCGGTGCGCTTGCGGTGGGACGACAGGGCCAGCTTGTAGCAACCGGCCTCGCGCGCCAGCTGCACGGCGTGGGCCATCATCTGGCGACCGATGCCCTGGCCCTTGCGGTCGGCGGCCACCACCACGTCCTCGACGACGGCCGAAGGCGCGCCCCGGTGGGCCAGGTTGTGCATGACCAGCAGGGTGTAGGTGCCGACCACGTCGGCGCCCGACCCGGTGCTCTCGCAGGCCACCCACAGCCGGTAGCTCGGGTAGGTGCTGAACTGCACCAGCATGGCCCGGGCGTCCTCCAGCGTGAGCACGTGCTCGGGGCTGTCCTCGATGCCCTGGTACAGGGCCAGCACCTCGTCGAGATCGGCCTCGGTGGCTTCGCGCAGGATCACGGTGCTCATGCGGGCTCCCCTTCGGACGCGGCTACCGCCGCGGCCTGGCGCTCCTGGCAGTAGTCGGAGTCGGAGCACACATGCATGCGCGTGCCCTGGTCGTCGGTGATGACCTCGTCGAGGAAGCTGTCCGTGGCGCCGCACAGGGCGCAGCCGCAGTCCCAGCGCTGCACCTCGAAGGGGTGGTCCTCGAAGCCCAGGCTTTCCACCGGCGTGTAGGGCGGCACGGCGTAGATGCGCTTTTCGCGGCCCGCGCCGAAGAGCTGCAGCGCCGGGTTCATGTGCATCTTGGGGTTGTCGAACTTGGGGATGGGCGACGGCGCCATCACATAGCGGCCATTGACCAGCACCGGGTAGTCGTAGGTGGTGGCGATGTGGCCGTAGCGCGCGATGTCCTCGTAGAGCTTGACGTGCATGAGCCCGTACTCGGCCAGGCCGTGCAGGGTGCGTGTCTCGGTCTCGCGCGGCTCCAGGCGCTGCATGGGTTCGGGCACCGGCACTTGGTAGACGAGGACCTGACCCTCCGCCAGCGGCGTCTCGGGGATGCGGTGGCGCGTCTGGATCAGCGTGGCCTCGGTGGTGCGCGTGGTGGTGGCCACGCCCGTGGTGCGCTCGAAGAAGCGGCGGATGTTGACGGCGTTGACCGTGTCGTCCGAGCCCTGGTCGATGACCTTGAGGCAGTCGTCAGGCCCGATGATGGCCGCCGTGACCTGGATGCCGCCCGTGCCCCAGCCATAGGGCAGCGGCATCTCGCGCGAACCGAAGGGCACCTGGTAGCCCGGAATGGCCACGGCCTTGAGGATGGCCCGGCGGATCATGCGCTTGGTGCGCTCATCCAGGTAAGCGAAGTTGAAGTGGCCGTCCGTGGCTGCGGCATCGGCCGGCAGGCCCATCAGTGCGGGCTCGTGGGGCGCGTTCATGCGTCGTCTCCTTCGGGGGTGTCGTCGGCAGGGGCTGTGGCCGCGGTGGCACGCATGCGGCGCACCAGCTCCAGCTCGGACTGGAAGTCCACGTAGTGCGGCAGCTTCAGGTGCTGCACGAAGCCCGAGGCTTCCAGGCTGTCGCTGTGCGAGAGCACGAACTCCTGCATCTGCGCGGGCGACTCCACCGGCTCGCCCAGCTCGTCGGCGCGCAGGGCGCGGTCCACCAGGCTCATGGCCATGGCCTTGCGCTCGCTGTGGCCGAAGGCCAGGCCGTAGCCGCGCGTGAACTGCGGCGGCTGCTGCTTGCTGCCCGCGAACTGGTTGACCATCTCGCACTCGGTGAGCTCCATGTCGCCGATGGAGATGGCAAAGCCCAGTTCCTCGGGCACGACTTCCAGCGCCACCGTGCCCAGGCGCAGCTCGCCGACGAAGGGGTGCGAGTGCGCGTAGCCGCGCTGCGTGGAATACGCCATGGCCAACAGGAAGCCCTCGTCGCCGCGCGCCAGGTTCTGCAGGCGCGTGGCCCGGTTGGCCGGAAAGCGCAGCGGCTCGCGCGTGAGGTCGGCCGGGGCCGGGTCGCCTTCGGGAATGGGGCGGGTCTCGATCAGCCCTTCCTGGTTGAGCAGGTCGACCACGCGCGGCGTGGTCGCCGGTGCATCGGCCAGCGGTGCGGGGGCGGCCGCTGCAGCCGGTGCATCGCCCTGGGCCAGCAGCGTGAAGTCGAGCAGGCGCTGGGTGTAGTCGTAGGTGGGGCCGAGCACCTGGCCCCCGGGCAGGTCCTTGAAGGTGGCCGAGATGCGCCGGGTGAGTGCCATGCGCGCGGTGTCCAGCGGCAAGGTGGTGCCCAGGCGCGGCAAGGTGGCGCGGTAGGCGCGCAGCAGGAAGATGGCTTCCACCAAGTCGCCCGCCGCCTGCTTGATGGCCAGGGCCGCCAGCTCGGGATCGTAGACCGAGCCTTCGGTCATCACGCGGTCCACGGCCAGCTTGAGCTGCGCGCGGATCTGCGCCACCGAGAGTTCCGGCTCGGCCGTGTCGCCCCGGCGCTGCTCGGCCAGCAGGCGGTAGCTGTTGAGGATGGCGGTTTCCCCGCCCTTGACGGCAACGTACATGCGGCTCAGGCCTCCACGGTGGATGGTGATTCGATGCGGGTGGTGCGCGGCAGGCCGGCGATGTGCGTGGCCGTGGCCAGCACCACATCCACCCCGCGCGGGAAGGCGCCGTGGTTGTCGGCCCACTGCGGCACAAAGTCCTCGGGCAGGCCGGCCACGCGCAGGTGCTGCACCGCCTGGATGCCGGGGCCCAACAGGCGCCAGCTGTCCGTGCCGGCCAGCGCGGGCGCCAGCACCGCGACGTCGATCACGCAGGTGGCGGACTGGTCGGGGTACTCGTCGCTGCCGCGCTGCAGGCTGGCCAGCGCGGGCAGGGCGTCCCCTGCGGCCACCCAGGCAAACCGGGCCTGCCCGGGGGCGTCCACCAGCACGCAGCCGGTGTGAAAGCGCAGCCAGGTGCCGGCCTGGCTGGCAGCGAGCGTGGGCGAGAGCCACAGCGTGCACTCGCTGTCGAGCAGGGCCAGCAGCACGGCGGCCGATGCGGCGTGGCCCGTGGCGGGCACCTCGGCATCGTGCTCCAGCGCCACCGGGTCGCCAGGCTGGGACAGCGCCTTGAGCACCGAGCGGAACACGCCCTGGCTGCCCAGGGCCTCGCTGGAAAAGCCTGCACCCAGTGCGGACAGGGAGGTCGTCGGGGTAGTGCTCATTCCTGTTCCTCCTCGCCGCCGTCGTCGTTGATGCTGCCGCTCTCGCGCGCCACGGTGAAGAAGTCCACCCGCGTGCTGGCCGCGCGGGCCTGGCGCTCGGACTGCGCCTGGGCCAGGTGGCGGCGGATGGGGTCGAGCAGGCTGGCGTCGAGCGCGGCCTGGCGCGCAGGGTCCTGCAGCAGCGCATCGGCCAGCGCGGCCAACTGCACCTGGCGGTGCGAGCGGCCGAGCACGTAGGCCACGCCCACGGTGGGTTCACCACCCTCGGCAGCATCCGCCTGCACGCGCAGTGCGCAGCGGGTGACCGTGACCTCGCCCAGGTTGAAGCGCTCGCCGGTGCCGCCGGCGCGGCCCTGCACCATCATCAGCCCGGTTTCGGGGGCACGCAGCCAGCGTGCGGGCAGCGCGGCATGGCCGTGCAGCGCAGGCTCCAGGATGTCGATGGGTGCCCGGGCGAGCAGCGCCATCCAGTGCGCCCGCGCCAGCGGGCGGCCCGGACCAGGGTTGTCAAAGGCTTGAAACATGGAGGTGGTACTCTTGAAGTTGTATAGACAAATTAAACAACTGGCGCCAGCTTAGACAGCGCGCATGTAGGTTTCATGACAGCCACCACCAGCACACAAGTTCTTGCCCACCCCGCCCCTGCCGCACGCCCGGCACGCGACAGCTTCTGGACCCGCATTGCCGCCGAACTGGCCGAGGCCATCGGCAGCGGCATCTACCCCCCGGGCCAGCGCCTGCCCTCGGAACATGCCTTGGCCGAGCAGTTCGGGGTGAACCGCCACACCATCCGCCGCTCGCTGGCCAGCCTGTGCAGCCAGGGGCTGGTGCGCATCACCCAGGGCAGCGGCACCTACGTGGAGGACTTCGCGGTGGACCTGGCCCTGGGCAAACGCGTGCGCCACCAGCAGGGCCTGGCCCAGGCGGGCCTGCGCGGCAGCCTGGTGGTGCTGCAGGAACAGACGGTGCGCGCCACGGCCGCGCTGGCCAAGGCCCTGCAGGTGCCGGCCCGCAGCCCGCTGTTGCAATTGCGCGTGATCGGCCAGGCCGAGGGCCAGCCGCTGCACGTGAGCGAGCGCTACTTTCCCCTGCCCCGCTTCGACGGCCTGGCCGCCGTGGTGCGCGAGACCGGCTCCATCACCGCCGGCTTCACCGCACACGGCGTGGCCGACTACACCCGGCGCGAGAGCCGCATCACCGCCGAGCTGCCCGATGCCACCGTGGCCGCCGAGCTGCGCCAGCCCGCCGCGCGCCCGGTGCTGCTGGTCGAGAGCCTGAACGTCGACCTGGCCGGTACGCCCATTGAATGGGCACGCGCCTGGTTCGCGGGCGACCGCGTCAAACTCACCATCACCCATGACGACGAGTAACACCCCCTCCCCCGCTACCGCGCACCGCTATGCGGTGTACTTCGCGCCCCACCCCGGCACCCTGGCCTGGCTGGCCGGCAGCCACTGGCTGGGGGG
>NZ_AKJX01000298.1 GCF_000276605.1 Acidovorax sp. CF316
GGCGCCGGGGCGGCCGCTGGCCCTGCCACTGGCAGGCCGCTCACCGCTCCATCCACCCGATGCCGTGCAGCCCGTGGCGTTGTCCACGTTCCAGGCCAGGGTGCTGCTGCCACCCAGGTCGATGGCGCCCGGCTGCGCCACGAAAGACAGGATGTTCGGCGGCACCGGCGGTGCCGGATGCGTGTTCTCCATGACCAGTTGCGCGAGACCTTCGCCGCCCGCCTCGAAATACTCCATGCGCACCGTGTGCGGGCCTGCCGCCAGGGGCACCGTGGCGCTGTCCATGGTGATGCCATGCCGGGTCCAGTTGTCGATCACACGCTGGCCATCGACCAGCACGCGCACGCCATCGTCGGTGAAGGTGATGAACCGGGTCGCGCCTGCGGGGAACGAAAGCGTCGCGGTCCAGCGCGCCGAGAACCCGTCCACCGGCAGGCGGGCCGGGTCGGGGCTGCCGTTCGGGCCCGTCCAGTAGTGGTCGATGGAGCCGGCTTCACAGCGCTGCAGCGCGGGGGCACCGGACAGGTGGATGTTGGGAAAGTACTCGGCCAGCCACTGGCCGGGCGCGCACTGCGGCTGCGCCATGGCCTGGCTGGCGCCAAACAGCAAGAACGAAGCGGCCAGCCAGCGTCGCAAGCCGGTTCTCAGGGCGCGGCCACAGGCCGCAGCAGCAAGGGTGGGCATGGGAAAACTCCTTGGTGGATTGGGGAAAAAGAAATGGGCAGACACCCGGACCGGCAGCCCAGCGAAAGCAGCCGGCGGGCAAGGCTTGCGCGGTGCTGGTTGAGCCAGGTGTTCATCGGGGCGCAGGCTACAGGCCCGCAGCCGCGCGCACCCCACCCTCGGCGGATAGGGTGTTGCGCCGGTGTGTTGACCCTGCGCGGCCCGGCCCCTAGATTCGGGGTCTTGTTCCCGTCACCGCTTCACCGGACCGCAGCCGCCATGCCCTCGCCCCGCTCCACCCAGCAAGCCCTTGCGCGCTTGCAGCACATGACCCGCATGGAAGCGGGCGGGCCGCCCATGGTCGTCCCCCTGCTGGAGACGCTGCACGGTGTTCTCGGCTTCGACTCCAGTGCGTATGTGTACCCTGCGGATGGAGGCGAGCTGGCGGTGCACATGGAGGTGCCGGCCGCTCAGTCGGTGGTGGCCGACTACTTTGATGCGCGCATTCTGCGCAGCGAGCGCCAGGTGCTGGTGCGCAGCTCGCGTGACTTTGGCGAAGCGGTGCGGCACGAACGAGGGCCTCAACTGCTCGAACAGCTCGTGCGCGTACCGATGCCGGAGTTGCAGCGCAGCGACTTCTACAACGTGGTGATGCGGCCCATGGGGACGGTGGACTGCATGAGCCTGGTACTGCGCACACCCGACGGCAAAGGGATAGGCACGCTCAAGTTCTACCGAGAAGCGGCATCGCCGGCCTTCGGGCCCGGCGACGCTGCGGTGCTGGCGCGGCTGGAGCCCTGTCTGGCGCACATCCTGCAAACCAGCAAGATGGGTGCCGGAACCGGCGAGGCGCACAGCCAGGGCATGCTCATCACCACGCCCCGGGGGCGGGTGCTGTGGCTGTCGCCCGAAGCCGAGGCCCTCCTGCCCCTGGCCTTCGGCTGGCGCTGGCGGCGCGGCGCAGGGCTGCCCCAGGAACTGCACGAACTGCTGCAGCGCATGCAAGCGCAACACCTCCCGGGACTGCCCACCAGGGAGCTGCGCACGGTGCACGGCCATTTTTCGGTGCGTGCGACACCCATGAAGGCCGCCACGGGCATGGGCCAGGCAGTGGGGATCCACATCACGCAGAGCATGCCGCGGGAGGCACGCCTGCAGGCCGTGCTGCAGACCCAGGGGCTGTCGCAGCGCCAGCAGGAGCTCGCGTACTGGCTGGCGCTTGGGCTGCCGGAGTCCCAGGTGGCGGTGCGCATGGACATCAGCGCCAACACCGTGGTCTACCACCGCCGCCAGCTCTACAACAGCCTGGGCGTGCAGGACCGAGGGGAATTGCTGGCGTGGCTGTCGGCCCGCCAAGGCGGCTGAGCCACCCCGCCGAGGGCACAAAGCAAAAAGCGCCACAGCCTTGAGAGCTGCAGCGCCTTGCATATCTTGGTGGGACGTGCGGGGGTCGAACCCACGACAAACGGATTAAAAGTCCGCTGCTCTACCAACTGAGCTAACGTCCCAACATTGCAACATTTGTGATCCGTTTCTGAACCGCAGATGCTGCAAAGCCTAAGATTATAGCTTGATTTTTGGCGGTTTTTGCGACCCGGCTGCCAGGCGATCGATCACCCAGCCGGCAGCACACTGGCCGAAGGTGGCCGTGACGGCCACGACCGAGCCGTAGCCATGGCAGTTGAGCGAGCCATCGCCGCCGGCTTCGATCGCGCACGAGGCATCGGGCTGGGCCACGGCTTCGCGGCTGAAGACGCAAGCGATGCCGATCTTGCGGCCCTCGCGCGGGGCGCCATGGTGCTTGCGCAACTGGTAACGCAGCTGCGCGAGCAAGGGGTCGTGCGTGGTGGCGGACAAATCGTCGATGTCCACCTTGTGCGCCTGGCGCTTGCCGCCGGCCGCGCCCACACTGATGAAGGCATGGCCGCCGGTGGCGCGGGCCCACACTGCCATGGCGGTCTTGGCCTTGATCTGGTCGCAGGCGTCGATCACCGCATCCACCGGGTCACTGCCAAGCAGCTGGGGCCAGTTGCCCGGCTCCACGAATTCGTCGATGCAGCGCACGTCGCACTCGGGATTGATCAGCGCGATGCGGTCGCGCATGGCTTCGATCTTGGCCTGCCCCACCGTGGTGGACAGGGCGTGGATCTGGCGGTTGATGTTGGACTCGGACACATGGTCCAGATCCACCAGCGTGAGGCGCGACACACCACTGCGGGCCAGCGCCTCGGCAGACCAGGAGCCCACGCCGCCGATGCCCACGACCACCACGTGCGAGGCACGGATGCGCCTGGCACCTTCCACGCCGTACAGGCGCTCGAGCCCGCCGAAGCGCCGCTGCGTGACCTCATCAGTCACGTCATCGGCAAAGGGAACCATGGGCACGGGAGCCGTTTCGCTACCGACCAGCAGTTCCTTCACCTCGGGGGTTGGGGCTACCGTGGTCACTTCATCCGTGCCAGGCGTTCCTTGGCGGCCATGGCCGCCTCGGACTGGGGATAGGCCCGGGCCAGGTCTTCCAGCGTCTTGCGCGCGGCCTTGGCGTCCTTCAATTCCACTTGGCAATTGGCGATCGACAGGGCGGCTTCCGGTGCACGCGCGTGCGTGGGCGCCTCGGCCAACAGGCCCTTGAAGTTGTTGATCGCTTCCTTGTAGTCGCGGGCCGCATACTGGCCGTTGCCCAGCCAGAAGCGGGCCGAAGGCACGTAGCCGCTGCGCGGGTACTGGCGGATCAGGTTGCCAAAGGCCTGGTTGGCCTCGGGGAACTTGCCAGCGCGAAAGATGGCCAGCGCGGCTTCGAAGTCCTTCTTCTCGGCCGCATCGGCCTGGAACTCCAGCCCATCCACCGTGACCTTGACCGGCTCGAACTGGCGCAGGCGCTCGTCCACGCCCTGGGCGATGTCCTTCTGCCGGCGCTGCAGTTCACCCACCTCGCGCGTCAACTGTTCATTCTGGCCCTGCAGGCGGGCGTTCTCGCTGCGCAGCGTCTCGATCTGGGTCTGCAGCTCCAGCAAGGCCCGGCGCAGCTGTGCGCTGTCCTCATTGGCCCGGCGCAGTTCGTCGGCCGTGCGCTGTTGGGACTGCTGCAGCGCATCGACACGCTGGCGCACTTCCAGGATGGCGCGGCGCGCCTCGCCATCCTCGAAAATGGCCGCATGCGCGCCAGGCAGGGCCACGCAGGCCAGCGCCAAGCCCGCGGCCATGGACCGCAGGGATGGGGATGAAAGGCGAAATCCGGGCATCAACGGTACGACAGCTCGGCGCGGCGGTTCTGGGCGTGCGCATCTTCGCTATTACCAGGCGCAGCAGGCTTTTCCTTGCCGAAGCTTACGGCCTCGACCTGGGAATCCGGCACGCCCAGCAGGGCCAGCGAACGGCGCACGGCTTCGGCGCGCTTTTGACCCAGGGCCAGGTTGTACTCGCGGCCGCCGCGGTCATCGGTGTGGCCTTCGATCATGACCTTGCGGCCATTGTTGGCCTTGATGAAGCGCGAATGGGCTTCGAGCAGCGACTGGAACTCGGACTTGATGACGTAGCTGTCGTAATCGAAGTAGACGATGCGGGCCACGCCCACGGGGCCTTGCGCATTGGCGCCCGAACCGGTCAGGTCCAGGGGAGCCACGGTGCTCTGGCCGGTGCTGCCCGTGTTGGCGCCGGTGTTGCCGGTGCCCATGCCGGCGCTGGCCGTCTTGTCTTCCACCGGCACGTCGTCGAGCTTGACGCCGGAGCTGCAGCCTGCCACCAGGGCAGTGATGGCGAGGGCTAGGGTAATGCGCTTGAGTTTGATGTTCATCCAAAATTCTCCTGGAAACTAGATTGTGAAAAGTGCTGAAAAGTTCATTGCTTCTGGAACGGGCCCCAATCGGGCTCGCGGATGTCTCCAGGCTGGCCGGCCAGGCGCGCCTTGATCTTTCCGTCCAACGTGGTGGTCATGAGCGCCTCGCGGCCCTGCTGCTGCGTGGCATAGACGATGAGGCGGCTGTTGGGTGCAAAGCTGGGGTTTTCGTCGGCCGAGGTGTCGGTGATGGCGTTGACGGTGCCTGAGGCCAAGTCCATCACATGCAGTTTGAAGGCGCCGCCCACGCGGGAAATGTAGGCCAACCACTTGCCATCGGGGCTGATGCTCGGCGAGATGTTGTAGGACCCCGTGAAGGTGACGCGCTCGGCACTGCCGCCGCCCGCGGGCACGCGGTAGACCTGCGGCGCACCGCCGCGGTCGCTCACGAAGTAGATGCTGCGGCCATCGGCAGAGAACATCGGTTCGGTGTCGATGCCGGTGCTTTGCATCAGGCGCTTGGGCTCGCCGCCGTTCGCGTCGATCAGGTACAGCTGCGAGCCACCATCGCGGCTCAGCGTCACGGCCAGGTTGCGACCGTCGGGTGACCAGGCCGGTGCGCTGTTGGAACCGCGGAAATTGGCCACCAGCCGGCGCTGGGCCGAGGCGACCTGGTGCACGTAGACCACGGGCTTGCGCGACTCGAACGACACGTAGGCGATCTGCCCGCCGTTGGGCGACCAGGCCGGCGAGATGATGGGTTCGGGGCTGGACAGGGCCGATTGCGCATTCTCGCCATCGGCATCGGCCACCCACAGGCTGTAGCGGTTGCCTGTCTTGGTGACGTAGACGATGCGGGTAGAGAAGACCCCGCGCTCGCCGGTGAGTTTTTCGTAGATGAAATCGGCGATGCGGTGCGCCACCAGCCGCAGGTCGGCCTGGGACACGGCGAAGCTCTGGCCGCCCAGGTCCTGGCCCTTGACCACATCCCACAGGCGAAAGCGCACATCGTAGCGGCCATCGGGCGTGCGCGTCACGCTGCCGGTGACCAGCGAATCGGCGGTCTTCTGGCGCCACAGGGCCACGTCGGGACGCGATGTCTCATCGAGCACCACGCCTGCCGTGTCCACCGCGCGGAACTGGCCGCTGCGCTCCAGATCGGCCTGCACGATGGCGCCGATCTTCTGCGGCGCCTGCGCTTCGCCACGGAAAGGGGCGATGGCAATCGGCAGCTGGGTCAGGCCCACGCCCGTGACCTCCACGCGGAACTGCGCGAGGGCGGGCAAGGAGGCGGTGGATGCAAGGGCGGCCGCCAGGATATGGCGGCGCATGGGATGCGGCAAGGCCGCTTTGAGGGATGTGTTGGTGTTGTGATCTGTGGTCATTAGCAGCCGCAGTAGCCGAACAAATGCCGGTTGGCAACGCCAATGTTACACACTGGGGAAGACCCGCTGTGACAAACTGTGCAAGGCCTTGTGGTCAATCGCTGCAGCGCAGCATGGACGCCAGCTCAGCACTGGCGCGGTGCGCCGATGCCTGGCACCTTAGAATCCGGGGCACATGCAAGCCATTGACCCTAGCGCCACGGGCCCCGCAGCGCCGCCCGCCCCGCCTGTCCCCACCCTCACCGCGCGCCTGGCGCGGCTTTCCGTGTATTTTGGCAACCAGCGGCTGGCTTGGGGCTTGGCCATCGCGGCCACGCTGGTGGGCGCCGCCACCGAACCGCTGATCCCGGCTCTGCTGCAACCCCTGCTGGACCGCGGCTTCACCCAGGGCACCTTGCCGCTGTGGGCGGTGCCCCTGGCCATCATGGGGGTGTTCCTGGTGCGCGGCCTGGCGCAGTTCGTGGGGCAGTACGCGCTGGCGCGCATCGCCAACGAAGGCATGCTGCTGCTGCGCCGTGCGCTGTTCGACCGTGTGCTGGCAGCCGAGATGGGGCTGTTCTCGCGCCAATCGGCCAGCGCCCTGTCCAACACCGTGGTCTACGAGGTGCAGACCGGCGCCACCTTGCTGGTGCAGGCCCTGCTCGGCCTGTCGCGCGACGGCTTCACGCTGCTCGCCCTGCTGGGCTACCTGCTGTACCTGAACTGGCAGCTCACGCTCATCGTGGCGGTGGTGGTGCCTGGCGTCGCGTGGATCATGAAGACCCTTTCACGCCGCCTGTACACCCTGACCAAGAGCAGCCAGCAGGCCACCGATGAGCTCGCCTATGTGGTCGAAGAGAACGTGCTGGCCCACCGCATGGTGCGCCTGCATGGCGCGCAGGAAGGGCAGTCCACACGCTTTGGCCGCCTGAGCCAGAGCCTGCGCGGCCTGGCCATCAAATCCACCATCGCCTCGGCCGCCATGACGCCGCTCACGCAGTTGCTGGCAGCCGCGGCACTGTCGGTGGTGATCTGCATCGCGCTGTGGCAAAGCCGTGGCACGCTCGATGCCAAGGACGTGACGGTGGGCGGCTTCGTCTCGTTCATCACCGCCATGCTGATGCTGATCGCCCCCATCCGCCGCCTGGCCGACGTGGCCAACCCCATCACGCGCGGCGTGGCGGCGCTGGAGCGCGGCCTGTCCCTGCTGGGCGATACGGGCGCCGAGCAAGGCGGCAGCTACCGCACAGACCGGGCCCAGGGTGCGCTGGAGCTGCGTGGCGTGTCCGTCTCCTTCGGCACCGACAATGCACCGGCGCTCGACGGCGTGAGCCTGACCGTGGCCCCCGGCGAGATCGTGGCGCTGGTGGGCCCCTCGGGCGCCGGCAAGACCACGCTGGTGAACCTGTTGCCGCGCTTCATCCCGACCTCGTCGGGGCAGGTGCTGCTGGACGGCCACGCCGTGCAGGACTGGGACCTTCCGGCGCTGCGCAGCCAGATTGCCCTGGTCAGCCAGGACGTGACAATGTTCAACGACACCATCGCCGCCAACGTGGCGCTGGGCCATGCGGTGGACGATGCCAAGGTGCAGGCCTGTCTGGCTGCCGCCAACCTGGCGGACCATGTGGCATCGCTGGCCCAGGGGATCCACACGGTGGTGGGGCACAACGCCACGCAGCTCTCGGGCGGGCAGCGCCAGCGCCTGGCCATTGCGCGCGCTCTCTACAAGGATGCACCCATCCTGATCCTGGACGAAGCCACTTCGGCGCTGGACACGGAATCCGAGCGCCTGGTGCAGGATGCGCTGAACCGGCTGATGCAGGGCCGCACCACGCTGGTGATCGCCCACCGCCTGTCCACCATCGAACATGCCGACCGCGTGGTCGTCATGGAACAGGGCCGCATCGTGGAGCAAGGCACACACGCCCAGCTGATGGCCGCAGGCGGCTTGTACGCACGCCTGCAGAGCCGCCCCGCCACGGCGGCCAGGCCACCGGCGGCAAACGAAACCGCAGGCGTCTAGACGACGGATATCACCACTTGCCCGCGTTGGGCTGGCGGCGGCGGATGGCGGTGGCGATCTTCTCGGCCGCCTCGGTGCGGCTCACGCGCATCGCAAAATCGACGGCGGTCAGGCCCAGCTGGTTCTTGAGCGTGGGGTCGGCCCCCTCGCTCAGCAGCAGTTGCACGGCATCGTTGGAGCCATACTGCGCGGCCATCATCAGCGGCGTGGTACCGTTGGGCGAGGTCGCATCGATGTAGGCATGGTTCTCCAGCAGCATGGCGATGATGCGCACATGCTCCTGTTTCACGCCCGAGGCCGCGTAGTGAAGGGGCGCCCAGCCTTCCTTGTTCACATCCGCATCGCGGGCGATCAGGGCCTTGGCGGCATCGACATTGCCCTTGAGGGCCGCCAGCATCAGCGGGCTTTCGTCATCGCGGTTGCGCACTTCCACCTTCAAGCGCCGGTTGGCCATGAGGGCGGCAAACACCTTGAGCGACTCACCCTGGATCGCCAGCGTCAGGCCCACCTGGCCCTTGGGGTCGCGGATATTGGGGTCAAAGCCGCGGCGCAGCAGTCCATTCACCTCGTCGGCGTCGTCACGCTCCACGGCCGAGAAGAAGTCCTCGTAGGACCCCGCCCATGCGCCCGTGGCGCCGGCCGCCAGGGCCAAAGCCCCCAACAGCGCCGTGCGGCGGCGCAGCGTGCTGTGCTTGCTCATGCTGTCACTCCCTTGAACAATGCTTCGAAATTGCGGCTGGTGGCCTCGGCCACCTCCTCCACGGCCATGCCGCGGGTCTGCGCCACCTGTTTGGCCACGTGGGGCACGTAGGCGGGGCTGTTGGTCTTGCCGCGGTAGGGCACGGGCGCCAGGTAGGGGCTGTCGGTCTCGATCAGCATGCGGTCCAGCGGCACGAAGGCCACCACGTCGCGCAGCTCCTGCGCCGTCTTGAAGGTGATGATGCCCGAGAAGGAGATGTAGTAGCCCAGGTCCAGCGCGGCCCGCGCCACCTGCATGGATTCGGTGAAGCAGTGGAACACGCCGCCGGCCAGGTTGCCAGCACCGTCCTCGCCCTCCTCCTTGAGGATGGCCAGCGTATCGTCCGATGCACTGCGGGTATGGATCACCAGCGGCTTGGCGCAGGCGCGCGCGGCGCGGATATGGGTGCGAAAGCGCTCGCGCTGCCATTCCAGGTCCGCAATGCTGCGCCCGCCCTTGCGGTCTTCCATGCCGTAGTAGTCCAGGCCCGTCTCGCCGATGGCCACCACGCGCGGCAGGGCCGCACGGTCCAGCAGGTCCTGCACCGAGGGCTCGGTCACCCCCTCGTTGTCGGGGTGCACGCCCACGGTGCTCCAGAAGTTGCCATGCGCCAGTGCCAGCGCATGCACGTCGCCGAACTCCTCCATGGTAGTGCAGATGCACAGGGCCCGGTCCACCGAGGCCTCGGCCATGGCCTGGCGGATGGCCGGAAGCTGGTCCACCAGTCCGGGGTAGGTGAGGTGGCAATGCGAATCAACGAACATGTGGTTTCAAAATGGAAAAAGCCGACCAGCCTGCGCGGGTCGGCATATGGCGCAAACAGGGTCTTAGATAGTCTGTGTCGGACGGTCCGAACTCAGTGAAGTTCCCAGCAGTTCCTCGATCTTGAGCTTGAGCTGGCGCGACTTCTCGTCCTTGGGGAACTGAATGCCCACGCCCTGGGTGCGGTTGCCTGCGGCACGCGCCGGCGTGACCCAGGCCACACGGCCGGCCACCGGGTAACGCTGGGTATCGTCGGGCAGAGTCAGCAGCACGTACACATCGTCGCCGAGCTTGTAGTCCCGCTGGGTGGGCACAAAGATGCCCCCTTCGACGAAAAAGGGAATATAGGCCGCATACAAGGCCGCCTTTTCCTTGATGGCCAGCTGCATGACGCTGGGGCGGGGTGCGGTGGATGGACTGCTCATGGTGGATGGGACGGCTTCAGTGCTTGGAGTGTAGGGTGTTTCGCGCCTGTGCGACAAGCGCCTCCAGCATCAGGCCCGCATTGAAGGGGTGATCGGCCGTGCGTGCCGCCTTGGCCAGGGCCTTGGACCAGCGTGTCAGCGGCCCGAGCGGCGGCGGCCTGGGCAGGTCGGCCGGGGCAAAGTAGCGCGGCGCGGCGCCCACGCTGGCGGCCAGCAGGTCGTGGCAGAGCTTTTGCAGTGCGTCGATCACCTGGGCGGGCGACCAGTCGCCCAGCGCCGTGGCATCGCCGCGCGCCACGGCCTGCGGCAACAGGGCCCAGGCCTGCGGGCTGCGGCCCGATCGGGCCAGTGCCAGTGCATCGTCTGGCCTGCCGCCCGAAGCGCGCAGAAAGGCCGGCGCTGCATCGGCCGCGATGCCCTGGCCCTTGAGCCAGGCCAGCATCTCGGCCTCGGCCGGCCAGACCATGGTGTGGCCCAGGCAGCGGCTGCGGATGGTGGGCAGCAACTGATGCGCGGCCTCGCTGGCCAGCACGAAGCGCACATCGCCCGGTGGCTCCTCCAGCGTCTTGAGCAGGGCGTTGGCCGTGATGTGGTTCATCTGCTCGGCCGGGTACACCAGCACCGCCTTGCCGCGTCCCCGGGCGGAGGTGCGCTGCGAGAATTCCACCGCATCGCGCATGGCCTCCACACGGATTTCCTTGCTGGCCTTGCGCTTCTTGTCGTCGATGTCGGCCTGTGCCTTCTCGGACAGCGGCCAGCCCAGGGCCATCATCTGCACTTCGGGCATCAATACGCACAGGTCGGCATGGGTGCGCACCTCGATGGCGTGGCAGCTGCCGCACTGGCCGCAGGCGCCGTCGGCGGTAGGCCGGTCGCACAGCCAGGCCCGCACCATCTCCAGGCCCAGTGCGTACTGGCCCAGGCCGGAGGGGCCCTGCAGCAGCCAGGCATGGCCACGCTGGGCCAGAAGGGTGCTGCGCTGCGCGGCGATCCAGGGTGCCAGCGGGGGAGGTGTCGTGCCAGCCTCGCTCATGCCAGGTCCTTGGGCGTGGGCACCATGATGGACAGCCAGCCCTTGCGTACGAACACGCTGGTGAGCTGCTGCCACACGCGGTGGCGGTCCTGCGCGGCATCGAGCCGAGCAAAGCGTGCAGGCTCTACGGCGGCGCGGTCGGCATAGCCCTGTGCCACGCGCCGGAAGAACTCCACAGGCTGCGCCTCGAACCTGTCGGGCACGCGCGCGCCCGCCAGGCGCTCGGCCGCCACTTCAGGCGCCAGGTCGAACCACACGGTCAGGTCCGGGTTGCGCAGGGTGCCGGCACCGGCACCCGGCACCAGCCCGCCCTGGGCCATGCGCTCCAGGGTGGACAGGGTCATGAGATCGAAGCCCCGCCCTGCCCCCTGGTAGGCAAAGGTGGCGTCGGTGAAGCGATCGCACAGCACCACGTCGCCCCGGGCCAGGGCCGGCTCGATCACGTTGCACAGGTGGTCGCGGCGGGCGGCAAAGATCAGCAACGACTCGGTCAGCGGGTCCATGGCGTCGTTGAGCACCATCTGGCGCAGCTTTTCGGCCAGCGGCGTGCCGCCGGGCTCGCGGCTCACCGTCACAGTGCGGCCCTGCGCGCGGAACGCCGTGGCCAGCCCTTCGATGTGCGAGGACTTGCCGGCACCGTCGATGCCTTCAAAGGTGATGAAGAGGCCGGGTCGTGACATGAAAACCTTTTGGAGAAACCTGGTCCGGAGAGAAAGAGAGTATGCAGCCAGCCAGCTTATTGGGACTGCCCACGCTGGTAGCGGTTGACGGCCCGGTTGTGCTCGTCGAGCGAGGCGCTGAAGTGGCTGGTGCCGTCCCCCTTGGCCACGAAGTACAGGGCCTTGGTGCGCTCGGGCTGCACGGCGGCCAGCAGCGAGGCCTTGCCCGGCATGGCGATGGGCGTGGGCGGCAGGCCGGCACGGGTGTAGGTGTTCCAGGGCGTGTCGGCCAGCAGGTCGCGCCGGCGCAGGTTGCCATCGAACTTCTCGCCCAGGCCGTAGATCACCGTGGGATCGGTCTGCAGCAGCATGCCCACGCGCAGGCGGTTCACGAACACGCCGGCGATCTGGGCCCGGTCGCTGGCGCGGCCGGTTTCCTTTTCCACGATGCTGGCCAGGACCAGCGCCTCGTCGGCCGACTTGAGCGGGGTGTCGACCGAGCGCTGGCTCCAGGCGGCTTCGAGCTTGCGGTCCATGGCGTGCAGGGCACGGCGCAGCACCGCCAGGTCGCTCGATCCCTTGGCATAGGTGTAGGTGTCGGGGAAGAAGCGCCCCTCGGGCGCGACGCCGGGGCGGCCCAGCTGCGCCATCAGCGCCTCGTCGGTCAGGCCCCTGGAGTCGGGTTTGAGCTGGTCGTCACCGGCCAGCGCCTGGCGCACCTGGCGGAAGCTCCAGCCCTCCACCAGCGTCAGCGCGCGCAGGGCCTCCTCGCCCCGCACCAGCTTGGCCAGCAGGCCGCGCGGCGTGGTGCCGGGCGGGATCTCGTAGTTGCCGGCCTTGATCAGCCGGTCCTGCCCCGAAACACGGAACCAGGCATAGAGGAACTGCGGGTCGGTGCGCACGCCCGCGGCCACCACGTCACGGGCCACGCCACGCGGCGTGGTGCCGGGCTCGATGGCCAGCTCCAGCGGCTCATTGCCAACCATGGGCAGGGGCTGGTGCAGCCACCAGAAGCCGACGCCACCCGCAGCGATCAGCAGCACCACAACAAAAACCAGTAAGCGTCGCACAACCCTGCTGCCTGTAGATAAAGGGAGCGGGGATCATAATTCAGCCATGACCCAGCTTCTCCTGAATGGCATTGCCCCCCTGTCCCACCTTGGCGTGATCCGCGTGGAAGGCGAAGACGCCGCCAAGTTCCTCCATGGCCAGCTCACCCAGGACTATGCGCTGCTGGGACCAGACCAGGCGCGCCTGTCGGCTTTCCTCTCGGCCAAGGGCCGCATGCAGGCCAGTATGGTCGGCTTCAAGCGCAGCGCCACCGAAGTGCTGCTCGTGATCAGCCAGGACCTGCTGGCCACCACGCTCAAGCGCCTGTCCATGTTCGTGCTGCGCGCCAAGGCGAAATTGACCGATGCATCGGCCGACTTTGCCCTGTATGGCCTGGCGGGCGATACCGTGGCGTCCGTGGCTGGCGCCGCAGCGCCCGCCTGGACCAAGGCCGAGCTCGGCTCCGCCAGCGTGGTCCACCTCTACCCCGCGGCCGACCAGCCGCGCGCCCTGTGGGTGGCGCCCTCCTCGGAGCCCGCTCCCGCAGGCCCGGCGCTCGACCCCGCCCTGTGGCAGTGGAGCGAGGTGCAAAGCGGCGTGCCCACCTTGACCCAGCCGCTGTTCGAAGAATTCGTGCCGCAGATGCTCAATTACGAATCGGTCGGCGGCGTGAACTTCAAGAAGGGCTGCTACCCCGGCCAGGAGGTGGTGGCGCGCAGCCAGTTCCGCGGCACGCTCAAGCGGCGGGCCTACATCGCGCATGCCGACCGCGAGGTGGCTGTAGGGGCTGAGGTGTTTGCGGCTGGGGATCTGGAGCAGCCTTGCGGGATGGTGGTGCAGGTGGCTGCGGCGCCTGGGGGTGGTTTTGATCTGATTGTTTCGATGCAGATTTCTGCGGCTGAAGGCTTGCTGCAAGTGGGTGCTCCAGGGGGGGTGGCACTCACGCTGCAGCCGTTGCCTTATGCTTTGCTTGACGATATCTGATCCGTTTACGGGGCATGCCGCATGCCTCTTCCAAGGGCGGGAGCCGGGATGTGCGCCCGGCGGCGCACCTACCTTCTTTTGCTTCGCCAAAAGAACGTAGGCCAAGAAAAGGCGACC
>NZ_AKJX01000299.1 GCF_000276605.1 Acidovorax sp. CF316
GGCTCGACGGCGCCAGCCGCGAGCTGCTGGACGCACGCCGCGCCAAGGCCTCGGTGGCGGAGATCGCGTTCGGCTGGGGCTTCAACGACGCGGCGCACTTCAGCCGGGCCTTCAAGGAGCGCTTCGGGCAGGCGCCGCGGGAGTGGCGGGCGCAGGGAGCGACCACCGCGGCGCCGCCGGCACAATCGGTGCAATGCACGAACTGAATGCGAAGAATTTCCCCGCGCTGACCGCGCTGCTCGATGGCCTCCACGCGGGCGCCGAGATCATGGGCGCCGTGCTGTCAGGCCATACCCAGGGCCGCATCTTTGTCCCCCAAGCCAGGGACGTGCACGCCGCCTTTGTCTACGACAATGGTTTTTGCGTGCTGGCGGGCGATGGGCCCGACGCGCAGTGGGCTGCAGCCTGCCTCGACTGGCTGCAAGCACCTGCCCGGCAGGACTTCTTCATCCTGTACCCGGGCCATGCCGGCTGGGAACCGGTGCTCGACCAGCGCCAGGCGCCCCGCGTGAAAAAAATGCAGCGCGTGGCCTTCTCGTTCGACCACCGCCGTTTTGCGGCACAGCGCACCGAGCCGCCCTTGCCGCCAGGCCACTGCCTGGTGCCCCTGGATGCCGCGCTGCTGCGGCGCCTGGCCGATGGCGGCCAGTACCCCTTTGCAGCAGGCATGTGGGCCAGCGATGCGCAGTTCGAACGCGACGGCGTCGGATACTGCGTGCTCCATGAAGAACAGGTGGCCAGCCTGTGCTACTCGGTGTTCGTGAAAGGGCTGCGGCACGACGCCGACATCTGCACCTTCGAGGGCCACCGGCGGCAGGGCCTGGCCAGGGCGACGGCCACGGCGTTCATCGATGGGTGCCTGCGGCGCGGGCTGGAACCTGGGTGGGACTGCTTTCGGGACAACCGGGCATCGTACGAACTGGCCCAGGCCCTCGGTTTCGGGCCGGTCCACGAATTCGCGGTCTATGCCCGAGGGCTAGACGGTTGACTACTGCGCCACCAGGTGCAGCTGCCCGAACGGCATGTGGTGCATCAGCTCGCGCAGCAGCAGCAAGGTGGTGGCGAACTCCACACTCTCGGGCAGCCCCTCGCTCACGGCGGGCCGGCCCTCGGA
Source organism: Acidovorax sp. CF316 (assembly GCF_000276605.1). Classification (GTDB taxonomy): domain Bacteria; phylum Pseudomonadota; class Gammaproteobacteria; order Burkholderiales; family Burkholderiaceae_C; genus Acidovorax. The sequence continues at coordinate 1,115 of NZ_AKJX01000299.1, forward strand.
GACGGCGGCCAGGCGCTGGAACAGGCGCTCCATGGCCTCCAGCGTAAGCCGCATGGCCGGGCCGCGCGGCACGCCCGCCAGTTCGGCCAGGGCCACCAGCTGCGGGTCGGTGGACCACCAGGCCAGGTCCGGGGCATGGCCCTGCACAGCGTACTGCCGGTGGGCCAGGTAGACCTCGTCCTCCACGCTGGCGATGGCGTTCTCCAGTTCCAGCGGGGTCGGCACATCGCGGCGGAAGAATGCACGGGCGGTCCTGTGCGTGCCCAGGGCCAGGGTGAACACCGGGCCGGGTGCGGCGCCCTCGCCCACCACGGCAATGCGCGTGTGCTCGGTGCCCAGGTGCAGCAGCAGGAGGGGCTCGCCTGGCACGGCATGGCCATGCAATGCCTGCAGGGCGGTGGCCGCGTCGAAGGGTGGCACGGTGGTCGCCTTACCGGCCGGTGGCAGGGGATGGGTGGCGAACATGCTCACCCCCCCTGGCGAGGGTTGGCGTCCGCACCGGTGCCGCCGGACTGCTGCGGGCCCGGCTGGTCGGCCTGCTGCTGGGTGCGTGCCACGGCGGGCACGTAGTGCATGCGGTGGTGCATTTCCACCGTCAGGGCCTCGATGCGCTCGCTGAGCTTGCGGGTCATCTCGGTCAGGCGGGTGTTCTGCTCCAGCAGGTCGAGCAGTTGCGCGCTGTTCTGCGCGGCCAGGGCCTGGCGCTCCTGCGTGGCCAGGGCCAAGGCCTCGCGGTGCCGGGCATCGGCGTCGGCATGCATGCGGTCGCGCTCGGCCTGGCGGGTCTGGGCCAGCAGGATCAGCGGGGCCGCATAGGCGGCCTGCAGGCTGAACGCCAGGTTCAGCAGGATGAAGGGGTACACGTCGAACTTCACCACGCCCGACAGGTTCAGGCCGATCCATACCGCCACGAAGCAGGTCTGCAAGAGCAGGAACCGGGGCGAGCCGAACATGCGGGCAAAGGCCTCGGCCCGGCGCGCAAAGCCATCGTTGCCGAAGGGCGGCGACAGGTGCTCGTGCTGGCGGTGAAAGCGCAAGTGGTCGGCCCCAGGGGCCGCCGTGGTGGTGGTGGATGGCGTGGTCATGCGAAGAACCTCATGCAAGCGGTGGCAACAGGGCCGGGCAGGTGCGCCGGGCGGCACCTGCATGCTTGCCACTCTACCCGCTGGGCGCGTTCAAGTTCCGTGCCAGCGGGCACCAGGGCCGCGCAGGGCCCCCACTCTTCCTGCCGATCCGTGACTTTTGTGGCAACAAGGCGGGCGGATGGAGGGCCCACCCGCCCCACGTGGCCCCGACCCATGGTGTGATGCGCGGCACGGCGGCCCCCATGCCGCCGACAGGCGATGCCAGCGCGCGCCTACACGCGCGCACCAGCGCGCTCACTACATTGACCACACCGCCGCAAGACAGGCAGCGCCCGCCCCGAAGGCCGGCCCATGCCAGGGACTGCGACGAACCATTCTCAGGGACACCACCATGCCTGACACCCTTGTTGAACTGCGAGACACGCGAGACAAGCCAGTGCCCACCCCAGAGCACGCGGCCACCGGTGCCGCGCCTTCGGTGGGCCGCCGCATCCTGCCCAACACCATTGGCGTGTTGGCGCTGGGCGCGGTGCTGTTCTTCACGGCCTGCTCCACGCATCCGCCCGCCGGCATTGAGCCGGTGGCGGGCTTCGACGCGCAGCGCTACGCGGGCCAGTGGTACGAGGTGGCCCGGCTGGACCATTCGTTCGAGCGCGGCCTGCAGCAGACCACGGCAAACTACATCCCCAACCCGGATGGAACCATCAAGGTGATCAACCGCGGGTTCGACCCCGGCCGCGACCGCTGGAAACAGGCCGAGGGCAAGGCCCGCTTCACTGGCGAACCCGACCAGGGTGCGCTCAAGGTCTCGTTCTTCGGCCCCTTCTACGGCGGCTACAACGTGGTGGCGCTGGACCCCAACTACCAGTGGTCCATGGTGGTGGGCTCCAACCGCGGCTATTTCTGGATCCTGTCGCGCACCAAGACCCTGCCACCCGGCGTGCGCGAGCAGCTGCTGGCCCAGGCGAAGGCGCTCGGCGTGGAGGTGGACAAGGTGCTGTGGGTGGCGCAGGAGGGTGCGGTGCCTGCGGCACAGCCCAAGGGCTGAAAAAGCCCCTGCGCCACACTCAAGTTGTACCCCCCACCTGCCGATAAGAGGGCATGCAAGTCTCCTCCTCTTCATCGGCCGGCAAGGTGTCTTCTTCCAGCAGCGGGGGCGGTGGCAGCGAGATCGCCAAGTTGCAAAAGCAGCTGCAGTCGCTGTCCGAGGAGCTCAAGAACGTGGCCACGTCCGACCTGGACGCCAAGGCCAAGAAGGAGAAGGTCAAGCTGCTGCAGACCCAGATCCAGATGGTGCAGGCGCAGATCGCCGCCATCCAGCGTGCACGCCAGCAGGAGCAGCAGGCCGCACAGGCCCAGAAAGCCGAGGCGGCGGCGCAGGCCGCACGCGAGCAGCGCGCCAAAACCGAAGGCCAGGCCTCCACCAGCCTGGGCAGCCAGCTCGATACCTACGCCTGACAGGGTCCTGGCGCCCCAGCCGCCGGCTCGAACCCCCAAGGCACGGCGCCCGACCAGAGGTGTAACTCAGTCCAGCCCGGCAGACTCCACGAGGCGCTGCGTATAGGGGTGCTGCGGCGCGTCGAGCACCTGGCCCACGGGGCCGCTTTCGAGCACGTTGCCGTCCTTCATCACCAGCACCTCGTGCGCCATGGCACGGATCACCTGCACGTCGTGGGTGATGAGCAGGTAGCTCAGGCCCTTTTCCTTCTGCAGGCGCTGCAGCAGCTTGAGCACTTGCTGCTGGATGGTGACGTCCAGGGCGCTGGTGGGCTCGTCGAGCACCAGCAGCTCGGGCTGCACGATGAGGGCGCGCGCAATGGCCAGGCGCTGGCGCTGGCCGCCCGAGAATTCATGCGGGTAGCGCGCCAGCAGGCCGGGGAACTGCGCCTCGGTCAGGCCGACCTCGGCCAGCGCGGCCTCCACGCGCGTGCGCCGCTCGGCCACGCTGAGCGTGGGCTCGTGCACGCGCATGCCCTCGCCCACGATCTCCTCCACCGTGAGGCGTGGGGACAGCGAAGAGAACGGATCCTGGAAAACCACCTGCACCTTGCGGCGCAGTTGCTGGTTGGCCGGTGAATTGCGCATGGCCGGCGCCTGCCAGCCCTGCCCCGCCACCTGCAGCGACCCGCCAAAGGGCAGCAGCCCCAGGATGGCCTGGGCCAGGGTGGACTTGCCCGAGCCCGACTCCCCCACCACGCCGAGCGTGCGGCCCGGCGGCAGCGCCAGGCTGGCGCCCTGCACGGCCACGAATTCGCCCTTCTTGAACCAGCCGCGCAGGCCGGGCAGCGGTGTGGGGTAGACCACGCGCAGGTCGCTGGCCTGCAGCACGGGCGGCGTGCCCGGCGCTGGCGCGGCCTCGGTCACGTCGCGCTGGGGCTGGCTTTGCATCAGCTTGCGGGTGTAGGCATGCTGGGGTGCGCCAAACACTTCGGCCACGGCGCCCTGCTCCACCAGCACGCCTTGCTCCATCACGGCCACGCGGTCGGCAAAGCGGCGCACCAGGTTCAGGTCGTGCGTGATGAGCAGCACGGCCATGCCGGTCTGGCGCTGCAGGTCACTGAGCAGGTCCAGGATCTGGCCGCGCAGGGTCACGTCGAGTGCGGTCGTGGGCTCGTCGGCCAGCAGCAGCTGCGGCTCGCTGGCCAGGGCCATGGCGATCATGGCGCGCTGGCGCTGCCCGCCCGAGAGCTGGTGCGGAAACGCGTTGGCCCGGCGCGCGGGCTCGGGGATGCCGGTCTTGGCCAGCAGCTCGATGGCCGCCTGGGCGCACTGCGCGCCCGTGAGGCCCTTTTTGAGCTGCAGGATTTCGGCGATCTGCTGGCCGATGGTCATCAGCGGGTTCAGCGCCGTCATGGGCTCCTGGAAGATCATGGCGATCTCGCCGCCACGCACGCCGCGCATTTCACGCTCGCTCAGGGCCAGCAGGTCGCGGCCACGCAGCAGGGCCTGGCCGCTGATGCGGGCGTCGCCGGCCAGGCGCAGCAGGCTGAGCGCGGTGACGGTCTTGCCGGAGCCCGATTCGCCCACCAGGGCGAGCTTTTCGCCGGGGGCGATGGTGAAGCTGGCGCCGCTCACCACCTCCTTCCTGCCGAAGTGCACATGGAGATCCCGCACGTCGAGCAAAGGGCCTGACGGTGCCGTACCTGGACTGGATGCGGTGCTCACTTGTCGGCCTTTCGCGGATCGAGGGCGTCGCGCAAGGCGTCGCCCATGAAGGTCAGCAGCAGCAGGGTGACCACCAGCACGGCGAAGGTGCTCAGCGAGATCCACCAGGCGTCGATGTTGTTCTTGCCCTGGCTCAGCAGCTCGCCCAGGCTGGGGGTGCCCGGCGGCACGCCCAGGCCCAGGAAGTCGAGGGCCGTGAGCGAGAGGATGGCGGCGCTCATGCGGAACGGCAGGAAGGTGACCACCGGGGTCAGGCTATTGGGCAGGATGTGGCGCCAGATGATCTGGGCATTGCTGACACCCAGGGCCCGCGCCGCTTTCACGTAGTCGAGTTGGCGGTTGCGCAGGAACTCGGCCCGCACATAGTCCGACAGCCCCATCCAGCCGAACAGGGAGAGCAGGATGAGCAGCAGCGAGATGCTGGGCGCGAACAGCGCGCTGAAGATGATGAGCAGGTACAGTTCGGGCATGGACTCCCAGATCTCGATGAAGCGCTGGAAGGCCAGATCGGTCTTGCCACCGAAGAAGCCCTGGATCGCCCCGGTGAGGATGCCCAGCACCGTGCCGATGAAGGTCAGCGCCAGGCCGAACAGCACGCTCACGCGGAAACCATAGATCAGCTGGGCCAGCATGTCCCGGCCCCGGTCATCGGTGCCCAGCCAGTTGTCGCGCGTGGGCGCCGAGGGATTGGGCTCCTTGGCGAAATAGTTGAGGGTGGTGGGCCCGTAGGTGTTGAGGGTGTAGAGGGCCCAGTTGTCGCCCGCGCTCAGCCGCTGCTGGATGAAGGGGTCCAGATAGTCCGTGGGGGTCTCGAAATCACCGCCGAAGGTTTTTTCGGGGTAGGTCTGGAGCATGGGGAAGTAGGTCTGGCCCTCGTAGCGCACGATCAGGGGCCGGTCGTTGCTAACCACCTCGGCGGCCAGGCTGATGAGCACCAGCACGCAAAAGATGACCAGGCTCCACAAGCCCAGGCGGTTGCGCTTGAAGCGCAGCCAGGCCCGGCGCGAGGGAGAAAGGGAAACAGGGGCCGTGGGGGCCGTTGGCGTTGCTGTGGCCGGCGTACCGGTAGCGGTGGTGGGGCTTGCGGAGGGCGCGTTCATGCGGTCAGTCAAACTTCACGCGGGGATCTACCCACACATAGCAGAGGTCGCTGATGAGCTTGGTGACCATGCCAATCAGGGTGAACAGGTACAGAGTGCCCAGCACCACGGGGTAGTCGCGGCGGATCACGCTCTCGTAGCCGAGCAGGCCCAGGCCATCGAGCGAGAAGAGGGTTTCGATGAGCAGCGAGCCGGCGAAGAAGGCACCGATGAAGGCCGCTGGAAAGCCCGTGATGATGGGGATCAGCGCATTGCGGAACACATGCTTCCACAGCACCTGCCGCTCCGACAGACCCTTGGCCCGGGCCGTCAGCACGTACTGCTTGCGGATCTCTTCGAGGAAGGCGTTCTTGGTGAGCATGGCCGTCACCGCAAAGCTGCCCGCCACCATGGCCGTCACAGGCAGCGTGATGTGCCACAGGTAGTCCACGATGCGCGCCCCCCAGGTCATCTGGTCCCAGTTGGACGACACCAGCCCGCGCAGCGGGAACCATTGCAGCTGGCCGCCAAAGATCACAAGCAGCGCCACGCCGAGCACGAAGCCCGGAATCGCATAGCCCACCAGGATCAACAGCGTGGTGACCAGGTCGAAGCGAGAGCCCGCACGCACCGCCTTGGCCACGCCCAACGGAACGGCCACCAGGTAGCTGATGAAGAAGGTCCACAGCCCCAGGCTGATGGAGACAGGGAGTTTTTCCTTCACGAGCTCCCACACATTCTTGTTCTGGAAGAAGCTCTTGCCCAGATCGAAGCGCGCGAACTGGCCCAGCATGATGAAAAAGCGCTCGTGCGCCGGCTTGTCGAAGCCGTAGAGCGCCTTGATCTGCTCCACGCGCTTGGGGTCCACCCCCTGGTCGCCACGGTAGGACATGCCGCCTTCCGCACCCTGCCCCTTGCCGGCCGCGGCACGGGCCTCGGCCATGTACTGCTCCACCGGGCCGCCGGGCACGAACTGGATCACCGCAAAGGTCAGAAGCAACACACCCAGCAAGGTGGGCAGCATGAGCAGCAGGCGTTTGGCGATGTAGGCAAGCATGGCGTAGGGCTGGGCTCCGGCGGTTCAGGGTTGGGCCATCGTCATCATGGCTTCTTGATGCTCCACCAGGAGAACATCAGCCACTCCTCGGCCTTGGCGTAGGGCGGCATGGGCTCCTTGTAGGCCAGGCGCTGCTGGTTGTAGACCACGCGGTGCGAGGACAGCGTCCATTGCGGAATCAGGTAGTGGCTGTGCATGATCACGCGGTCCAGCGCACGGCAGGCGGGCAGCAGTTCGGCCTTGGTGTCGGCGCGGGTCAGCTTGGTGACGATGGCGTCGATGGCCGCACTCTTCACCCCGGTGTAGTTGGCGGCCCCCTCGACATCGGCACGCTTGCTGCCGAAGTACTCCTGCATCTCCTGGCCCGGGTTGTAGGTGCCCTGGAACGCCAGGCTGATCATGTCGAAATCGAACTTGTCCATGCGTTGCTGGTACAGGGCAAAGTCCACCGTGGCGAAGCGCAGGGTGATGCCCAGCTTTTCCAGGTTGCGGATCCAGGGGGTCACGGTGCGGGCCCCGCCCTCCTTGCTGTCCAGGAACTCGATCACCATGGCATCGCCCTTGGCGTTGCGCAGGGCGCCGTCGCGGTAGGTCCAACCGGCGTCGGCCAGCAGCTGGCGGGCACGGCGCAGGTTCTCGCGCAGCGAATGGCCTTCGCCCTCGGTCACCGGCGGCTGGTACATGGGGCCGAACACGGCATCGGGCAGCTTGCCACGCCAGGGCTCCAGCAGCTTGAGCTCCTCGGGGCTGGGCGTACCGGTGGCCTGGCAGTCGGTGTTGCCGAACAGGTCGGTCACGCGCGGGTAGCCGCCGTAGAACATCTGCCGGTTCATCCACTCGTAGTCGATGGCCAGGCCCAGTGCCTCGCGCACGCGCGGGTCCTTGAGCATGGGCCGGCGGGTGTTGAGCACATAGCTCTGGAAGCCCGCGGGCAGGCGGTGCTTCATGTCCTTCTTGACCAGCACCCCCTGCTTGAACAGCTTGCCATTGATGCGGCGCGCCCAGTCGCCCGCCGAGTACACGGTCATGAAGTCGAACTCGCCGGCCTTCACGGCCTCCAGCCGGGCGGTGTTGTCCTTGTAGATCTTGACGGTGATGTTGTCGAAGTTGAACGCACCCTTGTTCACGTTCAGGTTGCGGCCCCAGTAGTTGGGATCGCGGGTGTAGGTGATGTCGCGCCCGAACGCCACCGGGCCGATGCGGTAGGGGCCGCTGCCGATAGGCGTATCGGTCACGATCTGGTCGAAGGGCTTGGCCTTGCCGTCGGCCTGCCGGCCCCAGGCACGGCTGAAGATGGACAGGCTGCCCACCGTGAGCGGCAGTTCGCGGTTGGGCAGCTTGAAGCGAAAGCGCACCGTGCGCTTGTCGATCACGTCCACGCCCGCCACTTCCTGCAGCAGGGTGGCATAGCCGGGCGAGGCCTGGGGGCTGATCAGCGTCTCGTAGCTGTACTTGACGTCTGCGGCCTCCACGGGGCTGCCATCGTGAAAGCGTGCTTCGGCCCGCAGGCGGAAGGTGGCGCTCAACCGGTCGGGCGCCACGTCCACGTCCTCTGCCAGCAGGCCGTAGCCCGAAGCCGTCTCGTCCATAGAGCCGGTGAGCAGGCTCTCGAACAGCAGATCCGAGAGGTAGGCCGGTGGCGAGCCCTTCATGGTGAAGGGGTTGTACTTGTCGAAGGTGGAGTAGCGCAGGTTGCTCACCATGCGCAGCTCGCCCCCCTTTGGTGCATCGGGGTTCACGTAGTCGAAGTGGGCAAAGTCTGCCGGGTACTTGAGGTCGCCCCAGAGTGCATAGCCATGCGCCGCCCAGGCAGCAGGCACTGCGCAACAACCCATCAGCAAAAAAGTGAGCCAAGACCGCATGCGACAATTCTGCACTACGTTCGGCCGGCTCTGCAGCGAATGGCGCATATCCATACGCGGTGGTTACCCGGCCCTTCATCGCCCCTTCTTACGCATTCATTCACTCATTGATTGATTGCATTACCCCAAAATTCCACAGGAGAACGAACCATGGGTTTTCTGACCGGCAAGAAACTGCTCATCACCGGCGTGCTGTCCAACCGCTCCATCGCCTACGGCATCGCCCGGGCCTGCCACGCCCAAGGCGCAGAACTTGCCTTCAGCTACGTGGGCGACCGCTTCAAGGACCGCATCACCGACTTCGCGGCCGAGTTCGACTCCAAGCTGATCTTTGACTGCGACGTGGGCAGCGACGAGCAGATCGACCGCATGTTCGCTGACCTGGCCCAGGTGTGGCCGAAGTTCGACGGCTTCGTGCACAGCATCGGCTTCGCCCCGCGCGAGGCCATCGCCGGCGATTTTCTGGAAGGCCTGTCGCGCGAGTCGTTCCGCATCGCGCACGACATCAGCGCCTACAGCTTCCCGGCCATGGCCAAGTCGGCCCTGCCCTACCTCAACGAGAAGTCGTCGCTGATCACGCTGAGCTACCTGGGCGCGCTGCGCACCATCCCCAACTACAACACCATGGGCCTGGCCAAGGCCAGCCTGGAAGCCAGCGTGCGCTACCTGGCCGAAGCGCTGGGCCCCAAGGGCATGCGCGTGAACGGCATCAGCGCCGGGCCGATCAAGACGCTGGCTGCGAGCGGGATCAAGGATTTCGGCAAGCTGCTGTCGATGGTGGCGGACTCTTCTCCATTGCGCCGCAATGTGACCATCGAGGACGTGGGCAATGTGGCGGCGTTCTTGCTATCGGACCTGGCCAGCGGGATGACGGCCGAGATCACGTATGTGGATGGTGGGTTCAGCCAGACGGCTGGGGTTAGCCGGGATACCGTGGGCTGATTTTCTTGGTTGTCTTGAAGCTTCGCGGCTCTGTGGCTGTGGGTGCTTCTGTTCTAGGTTGAAGGGCGGAGGCCGGGGTGTGCGCCCGGCGGCGCACCTACCTTCTTTTGCTTCGCCAAAAGAACGTGGGCCAAGAAAAGGCGACC
>NZ_AKJX01000300.1 GCF_000276605.1 Acidovorax sp. CF316
GGCCGCCGCTGCGCCGGCCGGTCCCGAGGCCTGTGCGCTCTTTCTGGCACGCCTGCCCACCGTCTCGCGCGCGCAGTGCGAGGAGGCACAGCTCACGCCCAGCGGCGCGCTGTCGGCGCATGGCGTGCCCCTGTTCTGGCGCGATGTGCCTGCTCCGGTGGGCACGGGCGCTGCCGAGGCACCCTTGCGCGTGCTGATTGCCGGCGCCATCCATGGCGACGAGCTCACGGCGGCTGCGCTGGCGCTGCGCTGGATCGCCCTGGCCGAGCAGGCCGGGCGGCCTGTGCACTGGCGCTTCATCCCCGTGCTCAACCCCGATGGCCTGCTGGCCAGGCCCGCCACGCGCACCAACGGCCGCGGCGTGGACCTGAACCGCAACTTTCCCACGCCCGGCTGGGAGAAGGATGCGCCGCTGTACTGGGACAAGCGCACCAAACGCGACCCGCGGCGTTTTCCCGGCAAGGCGCCGCTGTCCGAACCCGAGTCGCAGTTCCTGCACGCCCAGATGGCGGCCTTCCGGCCGCACCTGATCGTGAGCATCCATGCGCCCTATGGGGTGCTCGATTTCGATGGCCCGCTGTCGCCGCCCGAGCGGCTGGGCCGCCTGTGGCTGGACCAGGTGGGCATTTTCCCCGGATCGCTGGGCAACTACGGCGGCGTGCACCGCGGCATGCCGGTGGTCACCATCGAGTTGCCGCATGCGCTGAACATGCCTGCGGATGCCGAGGTGCGCTCCATGTGGCGCGACCTGCTGCGCTGGATGGGCGAGCACTGGCCCGAGGCCCCGGGCACGGAGCCCAGGCCCTGACACAGCGGCCGCCTGGGGAGGTCAGGAAGTGGCCAGCCTGGCACTGCGCGGCCGTGCCGCCTGCTCGCCCAGGAAGCCGAAGTGCATTGCCGGCTGCTCGCCGCTGATCAGCTCGGCCAGCGCCTTGCCCGAGCCCGCGCCATGCGTCCAGCCCAGCGTGCCGTGGCCGGCGTTGACCCACAGCTTGCCCACGCGGGTGCGGCCGATGAAGGGGATGTTGGTCGGGGTGGCGGGGCGCAGGCCGGTCCAGTACTGCGGGTTGCCGCCCTGCTCGGGCGTGCGCGTGTCGCACACGCCGGGCAGGATTTCCTCGATGCGGCGCGACAGCATGTGGCAGCGCGCCTTGGCCACCGGAGAGTCGAGCGACAGGTCGTAGCCGCCGAGTTCGATGGTGCCGGCCACGCGCAGCACGTTGCCCAGGCGGCTCATGGCGATCTTGCGGCCGTCGTCGATGGTGGAGACCGAAGGCGCTGCCTCGGGGCGCAGCAGCGGGAAGCTGGCGCTGTAGCCCTTGCCGGGGTAGATCGGCAGGTCCACGCCCACCGTGCGCAGCAGCGGCGCACTGTAGGAGCCGCAGGCCACCACGACCGCATCGGCCTTGAGCAGGAAATCCTTCTTGAGGCCGCCCGCACCACCGCGGGCCATGACGGCCACCGAATCGATGCTGTCGCCGATCTTGTTCAGGCGCAGCACGTCGTGGCCGTACAGGAACTGCACGCCGCGCTCGGCGCAGCGGCGCGCCAGGGCCTGGGTGAAGACGCGGGCGTCGCCGCTCTCATCGGTGCTGGTGTAGGTGCCGCCCGTGATGTGCTCGCCGTAGGCCTTGAACGCCGGCTCGATCTGCAGCAGTTCTTCGCGGCTCACCAGGCGGCGCTGCACGCCATGCGTGCGCATTAGTTCCACGGCGTGGCCGGCATCGTCGAAGGACTTCTGGTCGGTATAGAAATGGGCAATGCCGCGTTCGAGCCGGTGGTAGTCGATGCCCGTGCTGGCCACCACCTCCTTGAGCGCCGTGTGGCTGTAGGCGCCCAGGGCCACGATCTGCTGCACGTTGCGCTCGAAGGCCGTGTCATTGCACTGGGCCAGGAACTTGAGGCCCCAGCGCCACTGGTCCCAGTCCAGCTGCGGGCGGAACAGCAGCGGCGCCTCCTTGTCGAACATCCATTTGAGCGCCTTGAGCGGGGCCTCACGGTTGGCCCAGGGCTCGCAGTAGCTCACCGAGATCTGGCCGGCGTTGGCAAAACTGGTCTCCAGCGCCGCATCGGGCTGGCGGTCGACCACGATGACCTCGTGGCCACGCTCCAGAAGGTGCCACGCGGTGCTGATGCCGATGATGCCGGCGCCCAGGATGATGGTTTTCATGGATGGCAGTGTGATCCACATTGCGTTCTACTAAAAGCAAAATTAAACTCAATCCAAACGCATCAGTCTGTCTAATGCAGCGGCCGCCCACGAGGCGCCCGCCGCCCGAGTTTTTTGCGAGCCTTGAAGCCATGAGCACCTACGACCCCGCCGCCCTGGAATGCCTTGCCGCCATCGTCGAAGAAGGCGGCTTCGAGCGCGCCGCCCAGCGCCTGAACGTCACGCAGTCGGCCGTCTCGCAGCGCCTGCGCGCGCTGGAGGCGCAGGTGGGCTCGGTGCTCATCGTGCGCAGCCGGCCGCTGCGGCCCACTTCGGCGGGGCAACTGCTGCTCAAGCACACCAAGCAGATGCGCCTGTTGCGCGCCGACCTGGAGCGCGACCTGCAGGAGCTGGCCCCGAGCGCGCCCGGCGCCACGCGCGAGGACGAGCGCATCTCGATCGCCATCAATGCCGACAGCATCGCCACCTGGGCCATGGGCGCGCTGCACGAGCTGGTGGGCCAGCGCCTGCCGCTGGAAATCATCGTCGACGACCAGGACTTCACGCAGGAGTGGCTGCGCTCGGGCCAGGTGCTGGGCTGCGTCACCACGCTCAAGCAGGCGCTGCGCGGCTGCAAGATGGTGCCGTTGGGCGCCATGCGCTACGTGGCCGTGGCGTCCCGGGACTTCGCCGCCAAGCACCTGCCCCATGGGCTCACGCCGCACAATTTCCGCGAGGTGTCCTTCCTCTCGTTCAACCGCAAGGACGACATGGCGGCCGAGTTCGTGGCGCGCACCTTCGGGCTCAAGCGCGTGGCGCTCAACCACCTGTTCGTGCCCAGCACCGAGGGCCAGATGCGCGCTGTGGCCGCCGGCTGGGCCGTGGGCGTGGTACCCGAGCTGCTCGCGCGCGGGCCCGTGGCCGACGGCAGCATGGTCGACCTGGCGCCCGGCCATGCCCTGCCCATCCAGCTGTACTGGCACTGCTGGAACCTGGAGTCGGTGGTGCTCGATGCCCTGAGCGCCGCCCTTACCGCCACGGCCGCAAAGACGCTGACCCAGCCCTGAATTGGGGTCCGGAAGCGGCAAAAGCCGTCAACAGGGGGTAACCCGCACGAAATAACATTCCCCGCAGTGGGGCGGCACGATTCCTGCAGACTAAAACGTGAACGGCGTAGTTGTAAAGCAACTTAGTCATTTATTTTTTTACTGCAATGTATAAGATGGGGTCCATGTCCACCACGCTACAACCCAAAGTGTCCTTCAAGGAGCAGATGCACCAGGCGCGGGAGGGGGCGATCCTCCAGTCGGCCTGTCGCCTGCTGGGTGAAAAAGCCTTCGACGCCATGACCATGGACGATGTCGCCAATGCGGTGGGCATCGCCAAGGCCAGCCTGTACAAGCATTTCTGCAGCAAGGAAGAGCTGTGCAGTGCCGCCATGGTGCAGATCCTCGCGAGGGTGCGCACCTACCTGGCGGCGCTTCCGGCCGAGCTGCCGGCCCATGAGAAGCTGCGTGCCCTGGTGCGCTGGTCGCTCGAGCGCCTGCTGACCAACGAGATGCCGCTGCTGCCCAGCCGCAACTCGTCGCTGCGCGCCGTGCTCATGGCCGACAAGGATTACCTCGATGGCCTGGTCATCGTGAGCGACCAGATCGGCGAGTGGATCACCGAAGCCCAGGCGCAGGGCGTGATCAACCCCACGCTGCCGCCGCTGGTGGTGCTGTACACCCTGTACGCCCGCGCCTGCGACCCGGTCGTGACCTTCCTCAAGGAAGGCGGCCAGTACTCCGACGCCGAGATCGTCGACCTGGTGCTGCGCACCTGCTTTGACGGGCTTGTAGCCCGCTGACCCGCTGACGCCACCAGGGGCGCGCTGGCGCGGCCCGTGGCTCAGTGCGAAATCACCAGCTTGCCGAAATGCTGCCCGCCCGCTGCGAGGTGGGCATAGGCCTCCCGCGTGTCGCCGATGCCGAAGACGCGGTCGATGACCGGCACGATGCGGTGCGCCGCAATCGCCCGCGCGGCTTCGGCCAGATCGGCCACCGAGCCGGTGTTGTTGCCCACCACGCGCAGCGCCTTGACGATCACGGGCAGCAGATCCACCGGGGCCGAGGTTCCGCCCACGAAACCCACCGTGAACACCGTGCCGCCCATGGCAGCGGCCTGCAGCGAGCGGGCGATGGTGGTCGCGCCCACCGTCTCCACGACCAGGTCGGCCCCATGCCCCGCGGTGAGTTTGCGCACCTCCTCGTCCCAGGCGGGCGTGGCGCGGTAGTTGATGAGGTGGTCTGCGCCGAGCCGGCGTGCACGTTCGAGCTTCTCGTCGGACGAGGAGGCGAGGATCACCGTGGCGCCCGAGGCCTTGGCGAACTGCAGCGCAAAGATGCTCACGCCCCCCGTCCCCAGCAGCAGAACCACCGAGCCTGGCCGCACCCCTGCCGAGCGCACGGCATTCCAGGCCGTGGTCGCAGCGATGGGCAGCGTCGCGCCGTGGGCGAAGTCCAGGTGCGCCGGCAGGGCCACGAGGCTGGCGGCGGGCACGGCCACGTAGTCGGCGAGCGATCCGGGCAGCGTCAGCCCGCGCATGGCGGCCACATGGCGCGGCGTGATGGCACCCCCCTGCCAGTGGGGCATGAAGTGCGGAATCACCCGGTCGCCCAGGGCCAGGCCGCTGACGCCGTCGCCGAGTGCGGCCACCTCACCGGCCCCGTCGGCCACCGGCACCATCGGGAAGGCGGGCACCGGAAAGCCGCCGGTGGCGACGGCCACGTCCAGGTAGTTCAGTGCGGCGGCGCGCAGGCGCACCAGCACCTCGCCCGGCCCGGCCACCGGGTCCGGCAGGTCGGTGGCGCGCAAGGCGGTGAGCGAGGGGGCGGTCAGTTCGATGGCTTTCATGGCGGTTGCTTTCAGGGATGCGGTGGTGGTGAAGTGGCCGCCAGTGTGATTTCAAATTGGCAGCGGATAAACTGCGAATTCATTGATTGATTTGAAATCAGGAGTGCGCAATGGACGTGTTCGACAGCATGCAGGTCTATGTGCTGGCGGTCGAGAAAGGCAGCCTCAGCGCTGCCGCGGTGGCCTGCGGCATCTCGGCCACAATGGCGGGCAACCACCTGCGCACGCTGGAAAAGCGGCTGGGCATGCGGCTGCTGCAGCGCACGACCCGGCGCCAGCACCTCACGCCGTTTGGCCAGGACTACTATGTGCGCTGCAAGGAAATCCTGCGGCTCGTGGCCGAGACCGATGCCCAGGCACAGAACCAGCAGCTCGCCCCGGCGGGCAGGTTGCGGGTGACGGCCCCGGTCACGTTCGGTACCGACGCCCTGATGCCGGCGCTGCCGGACTACCTGGATCGCTATCCCGAAGTCAGCATCGACGTATCGCTCTCCGACCGCGTGGTGGACCTGGTGGAGGAAGGCTTCGAGGCCGCGATCCGCGTTGGCGAGCTGCCCGATTCGGCGCTGATCGCCCAGCCGCTGGCCCCGTACCGGTTGATGGTCTGCGCCTCCCCGGCCTATCTGGAACGGCGCGGTACACCGCGGCAGCCGCAGGACCTGAGCCAGCACGAGTGCCTGTCTTTCGCGCCCACCGCCCTTGCGCACTGGCGCCTGGCGGACGGGGAGGGCAGCAGCAGCCGGGTGCCGGTTTCAGGGCGCCTGCAGGTCAACCAGGGCCAGGCGCTGCGGGTGGCGGCCGTGCACGGCCTGGGCATCGTGCTGCAGCCAGCCATCCTGCTGCAGGCGGACGTGCAAGCCGGGCGCCTGGTCCAGCTGTTCCCCGACCATGAACTGCCCAGCCGGCCGATGAACGTGGTCTACCTGCCGGACCGCTACCGCTCGGCCAGGCTGCGCAGCTTCGTGGACTTCCTGGTGGAGCGGTTTCGCTGACGGCAGGCACACGCGAAAACGCCCGGCATGCCGGGCGTTCTAAGAACCTGTTCAAGATCTTTTTGTAGCCGCGTTGGAGTGCAATCGGGATGAGTGGATGCTTCGGGTGCGCCGCATGGGCTCA
>NZ_AKJX01000301.1 GCF_000276605.1 Acidovorax sp. CF316
CCCCCCGCCGTGGCGGCGGTGGCCGGGCTGCTGCTGGCGCCCATCACCTTCGTGCACGCCAACATGGGCCTGATCGGGCTCAAGGCCTTTCCGGCCGCCGTGGTCGGAGGCTTCGGCAGCCTGCCGGGTGCCATCGTCGGCGGCCTGGTGATCGGCATCGTGGAGTCGTTCTCGGGCTTTTACCTGCCCGACGGCTTCAAGGACACGGCCGCCTACATCGTGGTGCTGGTCATGCTGATGGTGCGGCCCAACGGACTGTTTGGCGAAAAGCTGAGAAAGAAAGTCTGACCCCATGCGCTTTCTTTTCAAGACTTCCTACGAGCAGGACCTGCGCCTGGCCAAGCACGGCGGGCATGTGTTCTGGTACGGGCTGCTGTGCCTGGCCCTGGTGGCGGCGCCCTGGGTGGCGCCCGAGTACTGGTTGGCGCAGCTGACCTTCGTGCTCATCTACGCCATCGTCGGCCTGGGGCTGATGCTGCTGGCGGGTTTCACGGGGCTGTTCTCGCTCGGGCATGCGGCCTTCCTGGGCGTGGGGGCCTACACGCAGGCGGTGCTCACGGGCATGGGCTGGCCGTTCGCGCTGTCGCTGGCCTGCGCTGCGGGGCTGTCGGCCGCGGTGGGGGTGATCGTGGGCCTGCCGGCGCTGCGCGTGAAGGGCATCTACCTGGGCATGGCCACGCTGTCCTTTGGCTTCATCGTCGAGGAGGTATTCGCGCGCTGGGAGTCGGTCACGGGTGGCAACTCGGGCAAGCACCTGGTGCCACCCGAGATCTGGGGCTTCAAGTTCGAATCCACCGAGTCCTTTTACTTCCTGTGCCTGGTGATCGCCGTGGTCAGCACCCTGGCCATCCTGAATCTGCTGCGCTCGCCCACGGGCCGGGCCTTCGTGGCCATCCGCGATTCGGAGATCTCGGCGCAGAGCATGGGCATCCATCTGGCGCGCTACAAGACGCTGTCGTTCTCGTTGTCGGCGGCGCTGGCCGGCATCGGCGGCGCGCTGTACGCGCACAAGCTGCAGTTCATCTCGCCCGACCAGTTCAACATTTTGCAGTCCATCGACCTGCTGCTCATGATCGTGATCGGCGGGCTGGGCTCGGTGCATGGTGCCTTCCTAGGCGCCATCTTTTTGATCTCCATGCCGCAGCTGATCTCGCTGGGCAAGGACTGGCTGCCCGCCGCCATCGGCCAGGCCCCGGGCCTGCAGGCCGTGGTCTACGGCGCCGTGCTGATCCTCTTCGTGCTGTTCGAGCCCATGGGCCTGTACGGCCGCTGGCTCAAGGTGCGCACCTGGCTGCAGCTGTTCCCGTTCTACCGCAAGGGCCTGTTCAAGCGGCAGAAGTCCTTTCAAAAATCGGACAGGCTGAAATGACCGACGACATCCTGCTCAGCGCCCAGAACCTCAGCGTGCGTTTCGGCGGCGTGCTGGCCGTGAACAACGTGGGCTTCGAAGTGCGCCGCGGTGAGGTGTTCACCCTGATCGGACCCAATGGCGCGGGCAAGACCACGGTGTTCAACCTCATCAGCCGCATCTACACGCCCACCGCCGGCACCATCCACTATGCAGGCCCGGACGGCATGCTGCCGCTGACCGACCAGCCGCCGCACAAGGTGGCCGGCCTGGGCATTGCGCGCACCTTCCAGAACATCGAGCTGTTCGAGCACGCGAGCGTGCTGCACAACCTCTTGATCGGCCGCCACACGCGCCGCGAGACCGGGCTGTGGGCCGACCTGCTTTTCACCCGCCGCGTGCGCGATGCCGAAGTGCGGGCGCGCGAGAAGGCCGAGGAGATCATCGACTTCCTGGACCTGCAGCACTACCGCGACACGCTGGTGGCCGGCCTGCCCTATGGCGTGCGCAAGGTGGTGGAGCTGGCCCGGGCGCTGTGCACCGAGCCGCGCCTGCTGCTGCTGGACGAGCCCTCCTCGGGCCTGAACGTGGAGGAGACCGACGACATGGCCTTCTGGATCCAGGACATCCAGCACGAGCTCGGCATCACCGTGCTGATGGTGGAGCACGACATGTCGCTGGTGTCCAAGGTATCGGACCGGGTGCTGGCCATGAACCAGGGCGAGGTGGTGGCCATGGGCACGCCGCGCGAGGTGCAGGCGCACCCCGGCGTGATCGAGGCCTACCTGGGCACCATCGACGATGTGAGCAACCTGCGCCGCCCGACGGGCAGCGCACCGGCAAGGATGGCACGATGACCGTCATTCCGTTCCCCGGCCCATCCGGCCCCGGCAGCACCGCAGAGGGCACGCCGCTGTTGCGGCTGCAGAACGTGGAAAGCGCCTACGGTCCCATCAAGGCCATCCGCGGCGTGAGCCTGCAGGTGCAGCGTGGCGAGATCGCGGCCGTGCTGGGCAGCAACGGCGCGGGCAAGACCACCATCCTCAAGACCATCTCGGGCATCATCGACCCGCGCCGGGGCTCCATCGAGTTCCAGGGTGCCCACATCACGGCCGCCGACCCGGCCGCCATCGTGCGCCGGGGCCTGGTGCACGTGCCCGAGGGGCGCGAGGTGTTCGCTCTGCTGTCGGTGCGCGACAACCTGCTCATGGGGGCCTACACGCGCAGCGACGCCGACGCGGTGGCGCGCGACCTGGAGCTGGTGTACGCCTACTTTCCCATCCTCAAGGAACGCGCCGCGCAGGACGCGGGCCTGCTCTCGGGCGGCCAGCAGCAGATGCTGGCGATCTCGCGCGCCCTCATGGCCAACCCCGAGCTGATCCTGCTCGACGAACCCAGCCTGGGCCTCTCGCCCAAGCTCACCAAGGAGATCTTCGAGATCGTGGTGCGCATCAACCGCGAGCGCGGCACCACCATCCTGCTGGTGGAGCAGAACGCCAACATGGCACTCAACGCCTCCGACTACGGCTATGTGCTGGAGAACGGCCGCATCGTGATGGAAGACAGCTGCGAGCGCCTGCGCGAGAAGGACGACATCAAGGAGTTCTACCTGGGCATGAAGGACGCCGGCGTGCGCGGCGAGCGGCGCTGGAAAAAGAAGAAGAACTGGAGGTGACCGGCATGTCCAATCTATGGGACCTCTCCCACATCCAGCCGGCCGGCACCGACGTGCTCGCAGGCGACACCATGGCCGCCATGTTCTGGAACGGCGTGGCACAGCGCGGCCCCAAGGTGTGGCTGCGCCAGAAGCAACTGGGCATCTGGAAGAGCTGGACCTGGGACCAGACCGCCGATGCCGTGCGCGAGATCGCGGGCGGCCTGATGGCGCTGGGTTTTGCGCCGGGCGACTGTGCGTCCGTGCTGTCGAGCACCAACATCGAATGGGTGCTGGCCGATCTGGCCGTGCTCAGCTGCGGCGGCGTCTCCAATGGCATCTACCCCACCGACGCGGCCAGCCAGGTGCACTACCTGTGCGAGGACTCGCGCACCTGCGTGCTCTTCGTCGAGGACGACGAGCAACTGGACAAGGCGCTGGAGGTGCGCGCGCAATTGCCGCTGCTGCGCAAGATCGTGGTCTTCGACATGGAAGGCCTGCGCAGCCTCGCGGACCCCGGCATCATCAGCCTGCAGGCATTGCGCGCGCTGGGCCGGGACTGGAACGCGCAGCACGCGGGCGCGCTGGAGCGCCGCGTGCAGGGCTGCAAGCCGGAGGACGTGGCCATCCTGGTCTACACCTCGGGCACCACCGGCAAGCCCAAGGGCGCCATGCACACCCATGCTGCGCTGGCCTATACCGTGCGCGGCTACAACACGCTGATCTCGCGCACCGAGGACGACGAGGCCATGTGCTTCCTGCCGCTGTGCCACATCGCCGAGCGCATGGGCGGCGAGTACTTTTCGCTGTACACCGGCTCGCGCCTGAACTTCGTGGAGAACCCCGACACCGTGCCCGAGAACGTGCGCGAGATCGCCCCCACCGTGTTCACCGCCGTGCCGCGCGTGTGGGAGAAGTTCTATTCGGGCGTGATGATCGCGCTCAAGGAGTCCACGAAGCTGCAGCAGGCGGCGTACGCCTGGTCCATCGGCGTGGGCACGCGCATTGCCGAGCAGGTGCTGGCCGGCAAGCCCGTGGGCGCCGGGCAGAAGCTGCAGTTCCAGCTGGCACGCTGGCTGGCGCTGGACAACGTGCGCAAGCTCATCGGCATCCACCGGGCGCGCTTTCTGGTCACGGGTGCGGCACCGATCTCACCCGACCTGGTGAAGTGGTACCTGGCGCTGGGCGTGCCCATGCTGGAGGTGTGGGGCATGACCGAGACCTGCGGCGCCGCCACCGGCGTTCCGGCCAGCCGCATCAAGCCCGGCTCCATCGGCCCCGCCGCGAGCTACAACGAGGTGCGCGTGGACCCGGCCACGGGCGAGATCCAGGTGCGCGGCCCGAACGTCTTCAAGGGCTACCTGAACCAGCCCGAAAAGACGGCGGAGACCATCTCCCCCGACGGCTGGCTGCACACCGGCGACGTGGGCGTGATCGACGCCGACGGCTACCTGCGCATTACCGACCGCATGAAGGACATCATCATCACGGCCGGTGGCAAGAACATCACTCCGAGCGAGCTGGAGAACGAGCTCAAGTTCAGCCCCTACGTGACCGACGCGGTGGTGATCGGCGATGCGCGCCCCTACCTCACGGTGATCATCATGATCGACCAGGAGAACGTGGAGAAGTACGCGCAGGACCACGACGTGCCGTTTTCCAACTACGCCAGCCTCACGCGCGCCCCTGAGGTGCAGGCCCTGATACAGGCCGAGCTGGACCGCGTGAACACCCGCTTCGCGCGCGTGGAGCAGATCAAGAAGTTCTTCCTCCTGGACACGCAGCTTTCTGCCGAGGACGAGGAGCTGACCCCCACCATGAAGCTCAAGCGCAAGCTCGTGCAACAGAAATACGCGGCCCAGATCGAGGCCATGTACCGCTGACCCGCCCATAGGGAAAGTGCTGGTGCCCGGTACCGGGCATCGTTCTATAACGACGAATCCGATCCATCCAAGGAGACGTGCCATGAAACTTCATCACCTCGCTGCGCTGGCCACCGTGGCCCTGGCCGGCACCGCCGCGCAGGCCCAGACGCAGGGCGTGAGCAAGGACACCATCAACCTGGGCTCCATCCAGGATCTGTCGGGGCCGCTCGCGGGCTTCGGCAAGCAGGTGCGCCTGGGGATGATGCTGCGCGTGGACGAGGCCAACGAGCAGGGCGGCGTGAACGGCCGCAAGATCGACCTCAAGGTCGAGGACTCGGGCTACGACCCCAAGAAGGCGGTGCTGGCGGCGCAGAAGCTCGTCAACCAGGACAAGATCTTCATGATGGTGGCGCACATCGGCACGGCGCAGAACCTGGCGGCCATGCCGGTGCAGTTCAGCAAGAACGTGATCAACTTCTTCCCGGTGACGGCCGCGCGCGAGATGTACGAGCCCTTCCACAAGCTCAAATACTCGTTTGCCGCCACCTACTACGACCAGATCCGCCTGGCCGCACCCAAGCTCATCAAGGAAAAGGGCGCCAAGAAGATCTGCACCATCTACCAGGACGACGAGTTCGGCCTGGAGGTGATGCGCGGCGGCGAGGCGGCCCTGAAGGCCATGGGCATGGACTTCACCGAGAAGACCTCGTACAAGCGCGGCGCGACCGACTTCTCGTCCCAGGTGGCGAAGATGAAGGCGGCCGACTGCGACTTCGTGGTCCTGGGCACCATCATCCGCGAGACCATCGGCACCATCGGCGAGGCGCGCAAGACCGGTTTCAACCCCACCTTCCTGGGGTCGAGCGCGGCTTACACCGACCTGATCCACAAGCTGGGCGGCAAGCCCATGGACGGCCTGTACGCGACCATGACGGTACAGCACCCCTACCTGGACGAGGCCTCGCAGCCCATCCGCTTCTGGGCCACCAAGTACAAGACCAAGTTCAACGAGGACCCGACCGTGTTCTCGGTCTACGGCTACGGCGCCATCGACGCCTTCATCCGCGCGGCGCAGAAGGCCGGCACCTCGCTGACCACCGAAAGCTTCATCAAGGCCATGGACACCATGGTGATCCCGCCCGACATGTTCGGCAGCGCGGAAGCGTCCTACGGCCCGCAGAAGCGCCTGGGCAGCGACCTGTCGCGCCTGTCACAGATCCAGGACGGCAAGTGGAAGGTGGTATCGGACTACGTCAAGTGAACGGCAGCTGAAGCGCAGCCGGGCCGCCCTTTCGGGGCGGCCTTTTTCTTGGTGCCTGTCCATGGCAGAATTTTGAAAAGCATCCGCTTTGCAAAATAACACCGGAGACGAACGCCATGATCGAACGCACCCTCTTCAACGCCGACCACCAGGCCTTTGCCGAAAGCTTCGCGCGCTTCCTCGACAAGGAGGTCGCCCCCCACCACGCAGCCTGGGAGGAACAGGGTTACGTGGACCGTGCCGTATGGGCCAAGGCCGGCGAGAACGGCTTTCTGTGCATGAGCCTGCCCGAGGAATACGGCGGCGCGGGCGCCGACCGGCTCTACTCGGTGGCCCAAATGGAGGCCATCGCGCACGTGGGCTTCACCGGCCTGGGCTTCGGATTGCACAGCGAGATCGTGGCACCCTACGTCCTGCACTACGGCACCGAGGACCAAAAGCGCCGCTACCTGCCGCAACTGGCCAGCGGCGCCATGGTGGGGGCCATCGCCATGAGCGAGCCTGCGGCCGGCAGCGATCTGCAGGGCATCAAGGCCACGGCCGTGAAGAGCGCCGACGGATCGCACTATGTGCTCAACGGCAGCAAGACCTTCATCACCAACGGCTGGCATGCGGACCTGGTGATCGTGGTGGCAAAAACCGACCCAGCGGCGGGAGCCAAGGGCACCAGCCTGTTCCTCGTGGAGCGAGGCATGCCGGGGTTCGAGAAGGGCCAGCGTCTCAAGAAACTGGGCATGAAGGCGCAGGACACCTCCGAGCTGTTCTTCACCGACGTGAAGGTGCCCGCCGAGAACCTGCTCGGCGGCCCTGCCATGGAGGGGCGCGGTTTCGTCTGCCTGATGGAGCAGTTGCCCTGGGAGCGCATGCAGATCGCCATCAGCGCCGTGGCAGCCGCGCAGGCAGCCATCGACTGGACGGTGGAGTACGTCAAGCAGCGCAAGGTCTTCGGCCAGCCCGTGGCCGCCTACCAGAACACCCGCTACACCCTGGCCGAGCTGCAGACCGAGGTGCAGGTCGCCCGCGTGTTCGTTGACAAATGCTGCGAACTGGTCGCGGCGAACCAGCTCGACACCGCCACCGCCAGCATGGCCAAGTACTGGACGACCGACCTGCAGTGCAAGGTGATGGACGAGTGCCTGCAGCTGCACGGCGGCTACGGCTACATGTGGGAATACCCCATCACCCGTGCCTATGCCGACGCCCGGGTGCAGCGCATCTACGGCGGCACCAACGAGATCATGAAGGAAGTGATCACCCGCGCGATGGGGCTGGGCAAGTAGCCCGGGCCGCAGCCTGGAGCTGCGCTTACAGCAGCCAGGTCTCGCGGATCTCTTCGGGACTGAGCTTGCGCGGGGCCGGTGCAGCGCCGCGCACCTGCAGCCAGTCGCGCACGCCGTCGCGGCCGCTGAGGCCACGCACCAGCAGCACCCCGGCGGCGAGGCCGCGCACGGCGGCCGCACTGCGGCTGGGCGCCATCAGCGCGGACACGGCCAAGCCCGCGCCAGCGGCCAGGGCCAGGTGGTGCTCGAGGAAAAAGCCGGAGCGCGCGTCGTCGTATTCGATGGCGTCGCGCGCCAGGCGCTGCAGGGATTCGGAAAGGGTTTTTGCCATTGTTCTGGTGGGGGCGGTCAATAAGCAGCCCCGTTTTCGCAGGATAAGGCCATCCAGGCCCAGCCCACAAGAATCTGTTCAAAGACGACAGGATAGCGCGTTGCCAGCGCCCTTCCTTGCAGGCCGATTCCTACAAAAGCCGCTTACCAAATCCCACGTGCTGTTACATGGCAGCCGCCTAAATTGGAAGTCAGGCGGCCTGCGTGTGCGGGTGCCAAAAACGGTGTCCTTATCGCGGGAGACTTCCATGAGGCATGCACGGCGCAGCAGCACTTCCCCCTGGCTCATTGCCGCCATCGGCGGCGCGCTTTTCGGCGTCGTGTGCGGCGTGGCGCGAGCGCAGGCCCCTGCCGACGTATCTCTGCCTTCCTCCAGGTCCGTCCTGCCCTTCACCCAGGCCGGCTATGTCGGCCTGTCGGGCGGGCGCTCCCGGTACGACCTGTACGCGGGGCCGACCGGGCTGGCCTACGACGACAGCGATACCGCCTGGAAGCTCAGCACCGGCGGTTACTTTCACCGCAACTTCGGCGTCGAGGTGGGCTACCTCGATTTCGGCCGTGCCTATCGGCTCGATGGCCGGACCAAGGCCCGTGGACTGAACCTGAGCCTGGTGGGGCGTGCCCCCATCGGCGACCGCCTGGAGCTGTTTGCCAAGGCCGGCACCACCTACAGCCGGACCTTAACGTCCGCAGAGCCCGTCTATGGCCTGCGCACCGGCAGGAACAGCGGCATGGGCCTGTCCTTCGGCCTGGGTGCCAGCTGGGGCTTCACGCCCAACATCGCCGCCGTGCTGGAGTGGGAGCGCCACCGCCTGCACTTCTCGGACGATACGGCACCCGCCGACCTGGCCACCGTGGGCGTGCGCTACCGGTTCTGAGGTGGAACGACGGGGGAGCACCCAGCGCCCTCCGCATGTGCCCTGTCCGGGCCCTTGCGGACGCCATCGTCCACCTTACTCTGCCCGATCAGGCTGCTCGTAGTGGTCTTCCCACCGCAGCGGGTTGGACACGCCAGGTTCGCGCCAGACGAAGAACAGCGTGGCCGGAACGATCAGCGCCGCCATGCCCATGAACGACCCCAGCAACCAGAAAGCCACCAGCACCGCGAGCAGGCCCCCGGCGCTGAAGAGGATCGCGTGCTGGTCCATGGGCCCAGGCCCGGCGCGCGCTGGGGTCGGCATGGCATTGCCGTCCGACGAACCTGCCCCGCTGCGCTGGATGCTGTTGCTCATGGTTCACCTGGATGTAATGTGGGATGGATAAGGCGTGCCGCAATGAGTTTCGAAGGCTTTGCGTACGCCGGCCGTCATCCAAACCGGGGAGCCGCTGCCATCCTGCTCCTACACCAGGAGGACCGCACGTCTGGTCAGGTGTCACCATTTATACAAAGCAGGTGATCTGCATAAAGCCGTCCCGCCCTATACTGCGGCGACAAACTGGAGACACGCCATGACACAAGCCTATGTGTTCGATGCCATCCGCACGCCGCGGGGCAAGGGCAAGAAGGACGGCAGCCTGCACGAGGTCAAGCCCATCAGTCTGCTCACCGGCCTGCTGGCCGAGCTGCAGCGCCGCCACCGCTTCGACACCGCTGCGGTGGACGACATCGTGATGGGCATCGTCTCGCCCGTGGGCGAGCAGGGCTCGGTGTTGCCCAAGGTGGCGGCACTCAAGGCGGGTTGGGACTTCCGCGCTTCGGGCCTGCAGGTCAACCGCTTTTGCGCGTCGGGCCTGGAGGCCGTGAACCTGGCCGCGCAGAAGGTGCGCTCGGGCTGGGAAGACCTGGTGGTGGCCGGTGGCGTGGAGAGCATGAGCCGCGTGCCCATCGGCTCGGACGGCGGCGCCTGGGCGCAGGACCCGGACACCAACTCGGCCACGCTGTTCGTGCCCCAGGGCATCGGCGCGGACCTGATCGCCACGCTCGATGGCTTCACACGCTCCGACGTCGACGCCTATGCGGTCGAATCGCAGCGCCGGGCCGCCGCCGCGCGCGCGGCCGGCTACTTCAAGCAATCGGTGGCTCCCGTGCAGGACTTCCTGGGCCTGCCCATCCTGGAAGAGGACGAGTTCATCAAGCCGCAGACCACGCTCGAAGGCCTGGCCGCGCTCAAGCCCTCGTTCGAGCAGTTGGGCGGCATGGGCTTCGACGCGGTGGCGCTGCAGCGCTACCCGCAGGTGGAGCGCATCCACCATGTGCACCATGCGGGCAATGCCTCGGGCATCGTCGATGGCGCCGCAGCGGTGCTGATCGGCAACGAATCCGCGGCCACGGCCCATGGCCTCACGCCGCGCGCGCGCATCGTGGCCACCGCGCTCAGCGGTGCCGACCCGACCATCATGCTCACCGGCCCCGTGCCGGCCGCGCGCAAGGCACTGGCCAAGGCCGGCCTGGACATCGGCCAGATCGACCTGTTCGAGGTCAACGAGGCCTTTGCCGCCGTGCCCATGCGCTTCATGCGCGAACTGGGCGTGCCGCACGACAAGGTCAACGTCAACGGCGGCGCCATCGCCCTGGGCCACCCCCTGGGCGCCACGGGCGCCATGATCCTGGGGACGCTGATCGACGAGCTGCACCGCCGGCAACTGCGTTACGGCCTGGCCACGCTGTGCGTGGGTGGCGGCATGGGCATTGCCACCATCGTGGAACGCGTGTGATGACGACGACGGAGAACACCATGCAGACCATCCGCTACGAACTCCTCGATGCCGCCGACGGCAAGGTTGCGCTGATCACCTTCGACGAACCGGACTCCAGCGTCAACACCATGTGCCGCCAGTGGCAGGCCGACCTGGGCGAGGCCACGGCGCGTGTCGTGGCCGATCGCGCCCAGCTCAAGGGCGTGGTGCTGGCATCGGCCAAGACCAGCTTCTTCGCGGGCGCCGACCTCAAGGCCACCATGCGGCTCACGCCTGCCGATGCGCCCACCGCCTTCGGCGAGATCGAGCGCATGAAAAAGCACTTTCGCACGCTGGAAACCCTGGGCATCCCCGTGGTCAGCTGCCTCAACGGTGCGGCCCTCGGCGGCGGCTGGGAGGTGGCGCTGGTGGGCCACTACCGCATTGCCGTGGACAACCCGCGCATCCAGTTCGGCCTGCCCGAGGTGACCCTGGGCCTGATGCCCGGCGCCACGGGCATCACCAAGATGACGCGCCTGCTCGGTCTGATGGGTGCCCAGCCCTACCTGCTTGAAGGCCAGCTCTTCAATCCGCGCGAGGCGCTGGAGCTGCAGCTGGTGCACGAACTGGTGGCCACGCCCGAGCAACTGCTGCCAGCAGCACTGTCCCGCATCGCGACCCATCCGCACTCCGTCCAGCCCTGGGACGACAAGAACCACAGGATGCCCGGCGGCACGCCCGCCAACCCCAAGGTGGCCGGCGCACTAAGCGTGGCACCCGCCATGCTCAAGAAGACCACGCGCGGCCGTTACCCCGCGCCCGAGGCGATTCTGGCCACCATGGTCGAAGGCGCCATCGTCGATTACGACACGGCGCTGCGCATCGAAAGCCGCTACCTGGCCCGCCTGATGACCGGCCCCGTGGCGCGCAACATGATCAATACGTTCTTCTTCGACATGAACGCGATCAAGAGCGGCCAGTCGCGCCCCGGCAATGCCCCACGCTACAAGCCGCAGAAGGTCGGCATCCTGGGCGCCGGCATGATGGGCGCAGGCATCGCCTGGGCCCAGGCCAGCCGGGGCATTGCCACCGTGCTGAAGGATGTGAGCCAGGAAAAGGCCGAGGCCGGCAAAGCCTACAGCGCCAGGCTCTCGCAGGCACGCGTGGACAAGGGCCGCATGGAGGCCACGGTGCAGCAAGCACTGCTCGCCAAGATCACGCCGACCGCCGATGCCGCAGATCTGGCCGGCTGCGACCTGGTGATCGAGGCGGTGTTCGAGAGCCGCGAGCTCAAGGCGAACGTGACGCGCGAGGCCGAGCCCCAGCTCGCCGAGGGTGGCTTCTTCGCCAGCAATACGTCGACCCTGCCCATCACCGGCCTGGCGCAGGCCAGCCGCCGGCCCGCGAAATTCGTCGGCATCCACTTCTTCAGCCCGGTGGACAAGATGAAACTGGTGGAGATCATCCGCGGCCAGGCCACGGACGACGAGACCGTGGCGCGTGCCTTCGACTACGTGCAGGCACTGGGCAAGGTGCCCATCGTGGTTAACGATTCGCGCGGCTTCTATACCAGCCGCACCTTCGGCACCTACGTGATGGAGGGCGCGGCCCTGCTCGGCGAGGGCGTGCCTGCGGCGCTGATCGAGAACGCGGCCATGCAGGCCGGCATGCCCGTGGGGCCGCTGGCCGTGCTCGACGAGACGGCGCTGACCCTGAGCGTGCATGTGCTCGACCAGACGCGTGCCGACTATGCGGCCGAGGGGCACACTTACCTCGCCACGCCCGGCGAGCTGTTGGTGGAGCGCATGGTCAAGGAATTGAAGCGCCCTGGCCGCGCGGGTGGCGGCGGGTTCTATGACTACCCCGCGGGCGGCAAGAAGCAGTTGTGGCCTCAGCTGCCGTCGCTGTTCGGGCGCCCCGCCGACACTTCAAGCTCCCTGAGCGTGCAGGAGATCCAGGATCGCTTGCTGTACCGGCAGGCGGTGGAGACGGCACGGTGTCTGGCAGAGGGGGTGCTCACGAGCGTGCACGATGCGAACATCGGGTCGATCTTCGGAATCGGGTTTCCGGCGTGGACCGGGGGGGCGATGCAGTTCATCTATGGAACGGGGGTGGAGGCGTTCCTTGCGCGGGCAGATGAATTGGCGCAGAGGTTTGGGACGGGGTTTGCGTTGGATGCTGCGGCGCGTGATGCGATTGCGCGGTTTCAACCTCGGTATTGAGGCTTGATAGCGAAGCTAACGATTTGCTTGGTCGCTGTGCGGGAGCCGGGATGTGCGCCCGGCGGCGCACCTACCTTCTTTTGCTTCGCCAAAAGAACGTAGGCCAAGAAAAGGCGACCCCGCTGCCCGTGTCCCCCTCGCCGGTGGCGAGGGGGCAGCCTGCGAT
>NZ_AKJX01000302.1 GCF_000276605.1 Acidovorax sp. CF316
CTGCCGCCGCTGCGGCCGTCGTATCTGCCGCAGCGTCGTCGTCTGCTGCGGCACCTGCCAAGTCCGTGGTCGTCTCCACGCCCACCTACTGGGCCGAAGCCTGCAAGCACCTGATGAAGAAGGACCGGGTGATGAAGCGCCTGATCCCGCAGTTCGGCGATG
The DNA here is from genome assembly GCF_000276605.1 of Acidovorax sp. CF316. Taxonomy (GTDB): domain Bacteria; phylum Pseudomonadota; class Gammaproteobacteria; order Burkholderiales; family Burkholderiaceae_C; genus Acidovorax. The sequence goes on from NZ_AKJX01000302.1 coordinate 163, forward strand.
CCGCGCTGCAGACCCAGGGCGATGCCTTCACCACCCTGGCGCGCTCCATCGTGGGCCAGCAGATCTCGGTGAAGGCCGCCCAGACCGTGTGGGAACGCTTTGCCAAGCTGCCGCGCAGCATGAAGCCGGCCAACGTGCTCAAGCTCAAGGTGGACGACATGCGCGCGGCCGGCCTGTCGGCCCGCAAGGTCGACTACCTGGTGGATCTGGCCCTGCACTTCGATGGCGGCAAGCTGCACGTGAAGGACTGGGCCTCGATGGACGACGAGGCCATCATCGCCGAGCTGGTGGCCATCCGCGGCATCGGCCGCTGGACGGCCGAGATGTTCCTGATCTTCTACCTGATGCGCCCGAATGTGCTGCCCCTTGACGACGTGGGCTTGATCAGCGGCATCAGCCACAACTACTTCTCGGGCGAAACGGTGAGCCGCAGCGAAGCCCGCGAAGTCGCCGAGGCCTGGAAGCCATGGGCCAGTGTGGCGACTTGGTATATTTGGCGGTCCATGGACCCCCAGCCAGTCGTCTCTTACTGAGCATTGGACAAGCGTCATACCAAACTCGTAACGCGTCGGTTACAGTGCGTGCCTCATTCATGGCACGCCGCCTTCCGGCGCGACCCAAGGAGAACAACGTTGGCGAAAAAGACCTTTCTGGATTTCGAGCAGCCGATTGCCGAACTCGAGACCAAAATCGAAGAACTGCGCTACGTGCAGACCGAGAGCGCCGTCGACATCTCGGAAGAGATCGACCAGCTGAGCAAGAAGAGCCAGCAGCTCACCAAGGACATCTACGCCGAGCTGTCGCCCTGGCAGATCACCAAGATCGCCCGCCACCCCGAGCGCCCCTACACGCTCGACTATGTGCGCGACATCTTCACCGATTTCGTCGAGCTGCACGGTGACCGCCACTATGCGGACGACCTGTCCATCGTGGGCGGGCTGGCGCGCTTCAACGGCCATGCCTGCATGGTGCTGGGCCACCAGAAGGGGCGCGACACCAAGGAGCGCGCGATGCGCAACTTCGGCATGAGCAAGCCCGAGGGCTACCGCAAGGCGCTGCGCCTGATGAAGACGGCCGAGAAGTTCAAGCTGCCCGTGTTCACCTTTGTCGACACGCCCGGCGCCTACCCCGGCATCGATGCCGAGGAGCGCGGCCAGTCCGAGGCCATCGGCCGCAACATCTTCGAGATGGCGCAACTCGAAGTGCCCATCATCACCACCATCATCGGCGAAGGCGGCTCCGGCGGCGCGCTGGCCATCAGCGTGGCCGACCAGGTGGTGATGCTGCAGTACGCCATCTATTCCGTGATCAGCCCCGAGGGCTGCGCCTCCATCCTCTGGAAGACCAGCGAGAAGGCCCAGGAAGCGGCCGACGCCCTGGGCATCACCGCCCACCGCCTCAAGGCCCTGGGCCTGGTGGACAAGATCGTCAACGAGCCCGTGGGCGGTGGCCACCGTGACCACAAGCAGATGGCTGCGTTCTTGAAGCGTGCCCTGGGCGATGCCTTCCGCCAGGTGGCAGACCTCAAGACCAAGGATCTGCTGGAGCGCCGCTACGAGCGCCTGCAGAGCTACGGCCGCTACAGCGATACCAAGGCGGATGTGCGCTGAGCACCCGACTGCCAACGCCTCCACTCCAACGGCCCCTCGCGGGCCGTTGTTGTTTTTACGCCCGGCGCAACCCGGGCGTGCCAGCCCTCTGGCGCCCCAGCCGTAACCGGATGTAGCATGGTGGGTCGCCGCCCGTTGGGTAGCGGGTAGATCCGAAGGGGGCAGCATGTCGTTCCTGAAGACTCTCAAGGGCCAGATCCTGCTGGTCTCCGTGGCCTGCCTGGTGGCGGGCCTGCTGGCCCTCACGGTGGCCAACTACCTCACGGCCCGATCCCAGGCCTATGCCTCGCTCACCGCGCAGTCGCAGGCCCTGGCCCACAGCCACATCGAAACCCTGCGCGACTGGGCCCGCGGCAAGGCCATGGTGGTCGAGTCGGCCGCTGCCGCGCTCGACGATGCCGACGCCGCCAAGCCGCTGCTCATGCTGGCCAAGGCGGGCAACTTCCTGACCACCTACTTCGGCTATGCCGACAAGCGCACGGTGTTCTCGGAAAAGCAGAACCTGCCGCCCGACTACGACCCCACCTCGCGCCCCTGGTACAAGCAGGCCGCCGAGGCGCAGGCCACCATCCTCACCGCGCCGTACGCCGATGCGGGCGGCGCCGGCCTGGTGGTCACCTTTGCCAAGGCCGCACGCGAGGGGGCAGGCGTGAAGGCCGTGATGGCGGGCGACGTGTCGCTGTCGGCCGTGGTGGCCAACGTGGCATCGATCAAGCCCACGCCGGCGAGCTATGCCTTCCTGGTGGGCAGCGACGGCAACATCATCGCCCACCCCGAGGTGAAGCTGGCGCTCAAGCCCGCGACCGATCTGGCCCCGTCGCTCACGGCCACGGCGCTGGCCGACATGGCCAAGCGCGCCGACCTCAATGCCGTGGACCTGCAGGGCCGGGCCATGCTGCTCACCGTGGCGCCCGTGACCGGCACGCCCTGGCTGCTGGCGATTGCGCTGGACCGGGGCGAGGGGCTGGCCGCCATCCGCACCATGCTGCAGGTGTCGCTGGGGGCGGGCATCGTGGTGCTGCTGGTGGCCCTGGTGGCGCTGGCGGGCATCCTCTCGCGGCGGTTGCGCCAGCTGACCCTGGTGCGCGACGCCATGCACGAGATCGGCGCAGGCGATGGCGACCTGTCGCGCCGCATCGACGCGCAGGGCGAGGACGAACTGGCGCAGATCGCCGCCAGCTTCAACAGCTTTGCGGGCAAGCTCTCGGGCGTGCTGGCGCAGATCCGTGATGCCAGCCACTCGGTGCGCGTGGCTGCCGAAGAGATCGCCACCGGCAACCACGACCTGAGCGGGCGCACCGAGCTCACCGCATCGAGCCTGGAGGAGACGTCGGCCTCCATGCAGCAACTGACCGAAACCGTGCGCCACAACGCCGATGCGGCGCGCCAGGCCAACCAGCTCGTGGCCCAGGCCTCCAGCGTGGCGCGGCACGGCGGCTCGGTGGTGGGCAATGTGGTGAGCACCATGGACGAGATCAACGCCGCGTCGCGCAAGATCAGCGACATCATCGGCACCATCGACGGCATTGCCTTCCAGACCAACATCCTGGCGCTCAATGCAGCGGTGGAGGCCGCGCGTGCCGGCGAGCAGGGCCGGGGCTTTGCCGTGGTGGCCAGCGAGGTGCGCAGCCTGGCGCAGCGCAGCGCCGAGGCGGCCAAGGAGATCAAGCAGCTGATCAGCGCCTCGGTGGCGCAGGTGGAGAACGGCTCGCGGCTGGTGCACGATGCCGGCGCCACGATGACCGACATCGTCAACTCGGTGCAGCGCGTGACCGACATCATGGCCGAGATCACCGCCTCCACCAACGAGCAGAGCACCAGCATCAACGAGGTGGGCCAGGCCGTCTCGCACCTGGACCAGATGACGCAGCAGAACGCGGCCCTGGTGGAGGAGAGCGCGGCGGCGGCGCAAAGCCTCAAGGACCAGTCGGTGCGGCTGTCGGAGGTGGTGGGCACCTTCCGGCTGTCGGCCGATGGCGGCGCGCATGCGGCACCGCGGCTGGCCGGGCCCGGCGGCTGAGCAGGGGCCGCGATAATCGGCAGCCATGCGCTGCCAGCCTGCCCCCTCCGTACACCGTGCCCCGCCCTGCGCAGGCCGGGCACCCGGGGCCTGGGCATGACCCAAACGTTCGAGGCCGCCATCACCGCCTTTGCGCCTGCGCTGCCCCTGGCCGTGGGCCTGAGCGGCGGGGCCGATTCCACCGCCCTGCTGCTGGCCTGCGCGCGGCGCTGGCCGGGGCAGGTGCGCGCCATCCACGTGCACCATGGGCTGCAGGCGGCGGCCGATGGCTTTGAGCAGCACTGCGCAGCGCTGTGCACCCGCCTGCAGGTGCCGCTGGTCGTGCAGCGCATCGATGCCCGGCCCGAGCCGGGCCAGAGCCCGGAAGATGCCGCGCGGCAGGGCCGCTACGCGGCACTGGATGCCGCTGTGCAAGCCCCCGCCATGGCCGGTACCGCGGCCATGGCGCTGGCACAGCATGCCGACGACCAGGTGGAGACGCTGCTGCTGGCCCTGTCGCGCGGGGCCGGCGTGGCCGGGCTGGCCTCCATGCCCGCGCGGTGGCAGCGTGCCGGTCTGCCCTGGCACCGCCCGCTGCTGCAGGTACCCGGCCAGGCCGTGCGCGACTGGCTGCAGGCGCAGGGTGAGCGCTGGGTGGAGGACCCCACCAACGCGGACGAGCACTACACCCGCAACCGCATCCGCGCGCAGATCCTGCCCGTGCTTGAGGCTGCGTTCCCTGCGTTTCGCGATACCTTTGCCCGTTCGGCCGCCAACGCGGCGCAGGCCAGCGAATTGCTCGACGAAGTGGCCGTGGCCGACTTGGCCCAGGTGGGCGTGCCCCCGCAACTGGCCGCGCTGCAGGGCCTGGGGCGTGCGCGCCAGGCCAATGTGCTGCGCCACTGGCTGCGCAGCGTGCACCGCACCACGCCCAGTGCTGCGCAACTGGCCGAGCTGCTGGACCAGGTGCGCGCCTGCACCACGCGCGGCCACCGCATCCGCATCAAGGTGGGGGCGGGCTTCGTGGTGCGCTCGGGCACCGGGCTCGATTGGTACAATCCCCAGGTTTTGGTCCCTGGGGACTGATCCGTGTCTTCTGGATGAAACCCGCCCGTGGTTTCAAAACAGGACAGGGACCAGGCCCTGCTTTCCCATCTGCACGAAAAACAGCGGCGCGCCAAAACAGTGTCCAACCGGCGCCGTGGCAAGTGTTTCGTCACCCCAGAAATCCAATGGCATTGATCGTTCACAAATACGGCGGCACGTCGATGGGCTCCCCAGAGCGCATCCGCAACGTCGCCAAGCGCGTGGCCAAGTGGGCCCGCGCAGGCCACCAACTGGTGGTCGTGCCCAGCGCCATGAGTGGCGAAACCAACCGCCTGCTCGCCCTGGCCAAGGAACTCGCACCCCCGCGCGCCACCGAGGCGTACAACCGCGAGCTGGACATGCTGGCCTCCACCGGCGAGCAGGCCTCCTCGGCCCTGCTGGCGATTGCGCTGCAGACCGAAGGCATGGGCTCGGTGAGCTACGCTGGCTGGCAGGTGCCGATCCGCACCGACAGCAGCTACACCAAGGCGCGCATCGAGTCCATCGACGACCAGCGCGTGCGCGCCGACCTGGCCAACGGCAAGGTGGTGATCGTCACGGGTTTCCAGGGCATCGACGACGAAGGCAACATCACCACGCTCGGCCGTGGGGGATCGGACACCTCCGCCGTGGCCGTGGCCGCCGCGATGAAGGCCGATGAATGCCTGATCTACACCGACGTGGACGGCGTGTACACCACCGACCCCCGCGTCGTGCCCGAAGCGCGCCGCCTGCACACCGTCAGCTTCGAGGAAATGCTCGAAATGGCCAGCCTGGGCAGCAAGGTCCTGCAGATCCGCTCCGTGGAGTTCGCAGGCAAGTACAAGGTGCCCATGCGCGTGCTGTCGAGCTTCACGCCCTGGGACATCGACATCAACGAAGAAGCCAAGTCCGGCACGCTGATCACTTTTGAGGAAGACGAAAAAATGGAACAAGCCGTTGTATCCGGCATCGCATTCAACCGCGACGAGGCCAAGATCTCCGTGCTGGGCGTGCCCGACAAGCCAGGCATCGCCTACCAGATCCTGGGCGCCGTGGCCGATGCCAACATCGAAGTCGACGTGATCATCCAGAACCTGAGCAAGGACGGCAAGACCGACTTCAGCTTCACCGTGAACCGCGGCGACTATGCCCGCACGGTCGAGCTGCTCAAGGAAAAGGTCGTGCCCGAGCTGGGCGCGCAGGAAGTCGTGGGCGACGCCAAGATCTGCAAGGTCTCCATCGTCGGCATCGGCATGCGCAGCCACGTCGGCGTGGCCAGCAAGATGTTCCGCGTACTGAGCGAAGAGGGCATCAACATCCAGATGATCTCCACCTCGGAAATCAAGACCTCGGTCGTGATCGACGAAAAGTACGTCGAGCTGGCCGTGCGCGCGCTGCACAAGGCCTTCGAGCTGGACCAGCCGGTCGCCTGATCGACCCATCAGCCCCCAACTCGGCTGAAGTGCCCCAAAAATGGGGCATAATAGCTGGATTGGAAACGTGACCGAGTGGCCGAAGGTGCTCCCCTGCTAAGGGAGTATGGGGTGTAGAGCCTCATCGAGGGTTCGAATCCCTCCGTTTCCGCCAAACATGAACCCCTAAGTGATTTATTGCTTAGGGGTTTTTTGTTTGTGCGGCCGGGAAGTGAGTGGGCCCGCGCCAATATCGGGGGCAGCAGGCCCTGCGATCGAGGTGTTCACAGCTGCATGCCTCGCTGAGGGCCGGGTGCCATCCTTCACATGCCTGTGGAGTTCAAGCGCCTCGACGGCACGCCCGTGCAGGTTGACTTGCAGTGCAAGGCCCTGCGCAAGACAAGACGCAGTGGTCCACGCTGAAGGACGATGTGCAGCGCGCCGCCCTGCACGCCGTGAAGGCCGAAGTCCCCGCCGCAGCCTGGGCGCCCGCGTCAACCCTGGCGACCACTCCCGACATGGGCAAGCTGGGGTTGTTGGACAAGGAATGACAGGATCTGCATGACAACCTGCAGGTGAATGGGGAATCGGTCCTGCTCACCATCCGAGAGTTTGAGCCGAGCCCTCGAAGCCGTGAGCGGCTACCATGCCTTTTTTAACCGAGGAGGAGATATGCGAATTTTGATGGGTGCACTTGTGGCGGTGTTGGTTGCGGGGTGTTTGCAGAAGGAGGGGGAGGACCTCACTGCAAAGTTGCCCGCTCCTGCCGCAGACACCAGCACACCAGATCGCGCCATCAAGTCCTATTGGGCGATGCGCGACTGGTACATCAATATCAGTCACGCCGACCACACCCAGCGCCAATCTTCTCCAGCCGAGAAAAAGAAACGGGAATTGGAAGATCTGCTGGTGAGCGAGGAAATCAACAAGGAGAGCCGCACTCCTTGGCGAAGAGAGACATTCGAGAGGACCATCAAAGAAGTCAAAACAGAAACTGAGTCGCGCGCAGTCGTGCTGGTGAACATAAAGAACAACACGCAACTTGCTCCGGACGAAGTGCCGGACAGCTTTGATCGTAAGCGCCGCGACGAGGGTGAAATGTACAAATATGTGCTTGAAAAGTTTGGCTCAAATTGGAAGGTGGCTGAGATTTCCAGTTACCGCGACTACAAAAAAGACTGGGACGTGACTCGCCCAAGCAAGCGGCCGGTCCCTTCCATGACGTACTCGGCTCAATAGAGCACATTGAAGTTGCCGGTCAACGGCATGTAGTTCATAAAACCGCCTTTGGGCGGTTTGCTGGGATGTGCTGGAATATGCCGGGTTAGGGTCCGAATCCCTCCGTTTACGCCAAAAAAAGGAAACCCCACGCAGTTGATCTGCTTGGGGTTTTTTTGTTGTTTGGCCTGGATGGGGTGTTGGTGTTTCTGTGGCGCGTTGACAGCAGTCAAGGCGCATCCTGTCTGGCAGATTACCTGCCTCGTGCCCAGGAAGCCGGGAATCTACCGGAGCAGCATGAACCAGAGCAGCGGCCCCAGGATGAGGGCGCAGGAGCCGCTGAGGACGGCTTCGGCTTTCGGGGTGAAGCGCCCCGAGGTCTGGGCGACCTGCTGGACCAGCCAGCCTACACCGCTGCTCAATGCAAGCAGGTAGGCCAGGTTCAGCACGCCGACCAAGGCCACGGAAGCCCGTGGCATGTCCATCGCCGCAAAGGCAATGGCTGGAACGAAACAGATGGCCACCACGATCCAACGCATGGTTTCCCCCTTTTTGAACGCGCTTCATTGTCGCTACCGCTGCGGCGTCTGACCATCACCGATTCGGGGGATGGGGCGCACCGGCGGGACCGACAGGCCTGTGCCCCGGCCTGCCGACAAATGGGTACATTTCCCAGGGGCCCGAATCCTGCCAACCAGGAAATCCCGCCGGCGGTGCCGATACCAACAAGGACAAAGAGGGAATGTTGAAAAGCAAGTTCATGCGCTGGATCTGCCTGTTGCCAGCCGCCTTCGCGGCCGCGTTCGTGGCGCAGCGCCTGACAAAGTTCATCAGTGCCTGGCAGATGGGCCACGGCATGCTCGGCACGCTGCTCATCGAGCTGGGGTCGGGCGCGATGCTGGGCGCGGTGTTCGTGCTGGCCGGGGTGGCGATGGCGCCTTCGCACCGCCGGCAGGTGGCGATGGCGCTGTTCACCATCGTGGCCATCGTCTTCGGGATCACCGTTTTCACCGCCCTCCTGTTCGAGGGGGAGCTGTGGGTGTATGCGAACGGGACGGCCATGCTTGTGGGGGCGCTGGTGGTGGCGTACCCGCGGATTGCGGCCTCCGGCGCTGCGCGCAGGGCGTGAACCACGCGGGTGTTGTGTGCCAGGTTGGCAAGAAAATGCTTGCCAGTCGGGTGCAGGAGGCGCAAGGTATCGGTGTTGAAGGATCTCCCCCAAGTCTGCGCGGGGCCAAAAATCCATAAAAAATGATTGGTGCAGACGGCCAGTGAAGGTTGGCTGGCAAGGAAGGGTCTGGGGCAAATCACGCTGCAGACCGGCGGTGGCCGGCGGATTGCGCGCATGCGCGCCCAACACAGGGAGAACCTCGCGATGAATTTCCTGCAAAGCCTGACCATCAAGACGCGCCTGGCCATCGGCTACGCCGTCCTCGCATTCGCCCTTGTCCTGGTGGCGATCATGGGCATACGCGGGCAGTCGCTCACCCAGCAGAACCTGGAGGTCCAGGTCAACCACCTGGAGGTGATCAAGGGCCTGGGCAACAGCGTGCTCGATGCTGCCAATGCCAGGGCCGTGTCGGCGCGCAACCTGGTGATCGCCAGTTCCAAGCCCGATGAGGTTGCGGAGATCAAGCTGATCGGCACGGCCCATGAGGCCGTGGGCAAGGGGCTCAAGAACCTGGAGGAGGCCTTGAAGAAGGCGCCGCCCGAGGCGGCCGAGCCGCTGCAAAAGCTGCTGGCCCAGATCAAGGAAACCGAGGCGGCCTATGGCCCCATCGCCCTGGAGATCACCCGCCTGGCGAGTGTGGGCGAGAAGGACACGGCGATCAAGAAAATCAATGCCGAATGCCGGCCGCTGCTGACCCGGCTGGTGGGCAACCTCGACGCCTTCCTGGCAGAGACCGACAAGATCAGCCAGCAGGCCATCGAGCGCTCGATGCGCCAGTTCGAATCCCTGCGCATGCAGCTCATCGTGCTGAGCGTGGCCGTGGTCCTCTTTGCGGTGGTGCTCGGCTACCTCACCACGCGCTCCATCATCGGGCCGCTGGGCGAGGCCGGCGCTGCGACCCAGGAGTTTGCCCAGGGCAACCTGGCGCGTCCGCTGGTGGCCCGGGGCAATGACGAGATCGCCTCGCTCGTCGCCGCCATGGAGGACATGCGCCAGAGCCTCTCGGGCCTGGTGGCCGGTGTGCGCGAGGGGTCGATGAGCGTGTCCACCGCCAGTTCGGAGATCGCCCAGGGCAACCAGAACCTGTCTACCCGCACCGAGCAGCAGGCCAGTGCCCTGCAGCAGACAGCCGCCTCGATGGAACAACTGGGCTCCACCGTGCGCCAGAACGCGGACAACGCCGTCAATGCCAACAAGCTGGCGCATTCGGCCTCCACCATCGCGCAACAGGGCGGCGAGGTGGTGGCCCAGGTGGTCGAGACCATGAAGGGCATCAACGACTCGAGCCGCAAGATCAACGACATCATCAGCGTGATCGACGGCATCGCCTTCCAGACCAACATCCTGGCGCTGAATGCCGCCGTGGAGGCCGCCCGCGCGGGCGACCAGGGGCGCGGCTTTGCGGTGGTGGCCGGCGAGGTGCGCACCCTGGCCCAGCGCAGCGCCCAGGCGGCCAAGGAGATCAA
>NZ_AKJX01000303.1 GCF_000276605.1 Acidovorax sp. CF316
GTTGTCTCAGTTCCATCGGGCGATCCTTCGGGCCGTGTGCGTTGCGCAGTCATCATGGTGTGTGATGGGTGGGGATGTTCGCACACCCGCCCCGGGCCGTGGCTCAGACGCCTTTCGGCAGCAGTGCGGCCAGGGCCTCGCGCATCCAGCGCGCAATGAGCTGCTGGCGCTCGCGCGGCATGCGGTCCAGGGTCGAGGCCACGCTGATCGCGGCCACGGGGGCACCTTCGGCGTTGCGCACGGCCATGCCCGCGGCCAGCACGCCCTGGGTGGCGTGGTTGCCCACCACCGACCAGCCGCGCTCGCGCGTGGCGCGCACCAGGATGGCCAGGCGCTCGGGCGTCATGCCGCCATAGCGTGGCAGGGCCTGCGCGTTGGCCGCGATGCAGGTGTCCACCTCGTCGTCGGGCAAGGCCGCCAGCAGCGCCAGCCCGGCCGCGCCCACGCCCAGCGGCTGGCGCGTGCCGACCTGGATCACGAGGATCTGCACCGGGTGCGTGCCCACGTGGCGCGCAATGCAGTGCGAGGCCGGCCCTTCGCGCACGATGGCGAAGGCCGCATCGCCGCAGGCCCGGCTCACGCGCTCCAGCACCGGGGTGAGGCGCATGGCCATGTTGGGCAAAGCGGTGGGCGCGGCCACGGCCGCCAGGCGCGGCCCGGCCACGTAGTGGAAGCGCCCGCGCCGGGCCAGGTGGCCGCCTTCGAGCAGGGTGGCCAGCAGGCGGTAGACGGTGGCCCGTTCCAGCCCCGCGGCGCGGCATAGCTCGACCACGCGCAGGCCGTCGCGCCCGCTGGCCAGCACGGCGTCCAGCACCTGCAGCCCCCGGCGCAAGGTGCGGCTGCCGGGGTCGTCCAGCGGTTCTTCGGGCAGCGGGGTAGATGTTGAAACGTCCGGCAGGCGGACGTTTCGATTCGCGGGTCGGGAGGGCATGGGAAAGAATTTGTCCGTCGATGCAACCAGTGCGCAGTGTGCCGCAGAGCCACGCCGCCGGGGCGCCAAGACCGATTTCCCGACACACAAAGGAGACAAGACATGAGCCCGCACACCACAACCATCACCGCGCCGCGCCGGCGCCTGCTGGCCCTGGCCGCCGCTGCCATCGCCTGCACCACCGCATTGCCCCTGCAGGCCCAGACCGCCAGCGCCATGGGCTGGCCCGCCAAGCCCATCAAGCTCGTCGTGGGCTATGCAGCCGGCGGCGCCACCGACGTGATCGCGCGGCTGGTGGCCGTCAAGCTCGGCGACCAGCTCGGCCAGCCCGTGGTGGTGGACAACCGCGCAGGCGCCAACAGCAACGTGGGCGCCGAGGCCGTGGCACGCGCCCCGGCCGACGGCTACACCCTGTACGTCTACACCATCGCCAACACCATCAACGCCTCGCTGTACCCCAAGCTCGGCTACGACCCGGTCAAGGACTTCGAGCCCATCGGCATGATCGCCAAGATCCCCAACATCCTGGTGGTCAACCCCAAGCTGCCCGTCAAGAACCTGGCCGACTACGTGCGCTACGCCAAGGAGTCCAAGGACGGCATCACCTTCGCGTCCTCGGGCAGCGGCTCGTCCATCCACCTCTCGGGCGAGATGTTCAAGATGCAAAGCCAGCTCAAGATGCTGCACGTGCCCTACCGCGGCAGCGCGCCGGCCGTGACCGACCTGCTGGGCGGCCAGGTGGATTCGATGTTCGACAACACGCCCTCGGCGCTGCCGCATGTGCAGGCCGGCAAGCTGCGCGCCATTGCCATCACCAGCGCCCAGCGCTCGCCCCTGCTGCCCGATGTGCCCACGCTGGCCGAGTCGGGCTATGCGGGCTTCGACGTGCAGTCCTGGTTCGGCCTGGCCGCGCCCACGGGCACGCCGCGCCCCGTGGTCGAGCAGCTCAACGCCGCACTCAACAAGGTGCTGGCCCAGCCCGAGGTGCGCAGCCGCCTGCAGGAGCTGGCTGCCACCCCCGATTCGGGCACGCCCGACAAGATGCGCAGCTTTGCCGCCGCCGAGATCAAGCGCTGGCGGGAGGTCGTCAAGGCCTCCGGCGCGACGGCCGAGTAAGCGAGCCCCTCACCCACCACGACCCTGCTTCCCATGTTCCCCATCGACTTCTTCTGGCGCGCCGCCCAGCGCTGGCCCGACCGCATCGCCATCGACGCACCCGAGGGCGCCCTCCGCTACGACGCGCTGGCCGCGCGCGTGGCGGCGCTGGCGGCCGGCTTCACCGCCATCGACCCGGCACCGCAAAGCCGCGTGGGCATCTGCGCGGGCAACAGCGCCGAGCACATCGCCGCGCTGCTGGCCGTGCTGGCCTGCGGCAAGGTCTGGGTGCCGCTCAACCCCAAGAGCACCCGGCCCGAGATCCGCCGCATCATCGATGCGACCGAGCCCTCCATCGTGGTGCTGGACAACGCCTGCTCCGAGCTGCTCGAGGGCGCGCCCGGTGTCCACCTGCCGACCGCAGGGCTGTCCGACCTGGCGGCCGCACATGCCGGCGCCCGGCGCCCCGTGATCGACCTGCCGGACGACGCGACCCAGGCCATCAAGTTCACGGGCGGCACCACGGGCGCGCCCAAGGGCGTGATGCAGCCCTACCGCGCATGGATGGCCAACATCACCAACCAGATCCACGCCTGGGGCTTCGACGAGCACGAGCGCTACATCGTGGCCGCGCCCATCACGCACGGCACTTCCACCTACCTGCTGCCCATCCTGGCGCAGGGCGGCTGCCACGTGGTGCTGGGCGGCGCGGGGGCCGAGGCGGTGCGCACGGCCTTTCGCGAGCGCGGCGGCACGGTGTGCTTCATGCCGCCCACGCTGGTCTACATGCTGATGGCGCTGCCGGGCGTATCGCGCGCGGACTTTCCGCGCCTGCGCCGGTTGATCTATGGTGGTGCGCCCATGCCGCCCGAGAAGATCCGCCAGGTGCGCGACTTCTTCGGCCCGGTGCTGGGTACGACCTATGGCCAGACCGAGGCACCGCAGATCCTCACCGTGATGCAGCCCGCGGACTTCGAGGACCCGGCCAACTGGGCGGCCGTGGGCCGCACCACCTGGTTCAGCGACGTGGCCATCATGGCGCCCGACGGCCGCCTGCTGCCCACGGGCGAGGTGGGCGAGGTGGTGGCGCGCGGCGACCTGCTCATGACCGGCTACTGGCGCCTGCCCGAGAAGACCGCCGAGACCCTGGTCGACGGCTGGCTGCACACCGGCGACCGTGGGCTCATCGACGAACGCGGTTATCTCTACCTCAAGGACCGGCTCAAGGACATGGTGATCACCGGCGGCTTCAACGTCTACCCCGTGGACGTGGAGAACGCGCTGGGCCAGCACCCTGCGGTGCACGAATGCGCCGTGTTCGGCCTGCCCGACGACAAGTGGGGCGAGACCGTGCAGGCCGCCGTGCAGCTGCGGCCCGGCGAGCAGGCGACCGAGGCCGAGCTGATCGCCTTTGTGCGCGAACGCCTGGGCCCGGTGCAAACACCCAAGCACATCCACTTTCACGAGAGCCTGCCGCGTTCGCCCGTGGGCAAGGTGCTCAAGTCCGCCGTGCGCGATGCGGCTTTGGCCGCACTAGCCACCACGGCCTGAAGGAACCATTCACATGACCACTACCGCTTCCAAGACCCCCGTCACCCGCCTGTGCACCCACACCCTCACCAGCCTGCACTACCGCGATGCGAACCTGGTGGAGGACCTGATGGGTCAAAAGACCTTCACCGAGGTGATGCTGATGCAGATCCTGGGCCGCGCGCCGCGCGGCGTGGACCTGCGCATCACCGACGTGGTGCTCATCGTGCTCATGGAGCATGGCCTCACGCCCAGCGCCATCGCCACACGGCTGATCTACATGAGCGCGCCCGAAAACCTGCAGGGCGCCGTCTCCGCCGGCCTGCTGGCCGTGGGCAGCTCCTTTGTGGGCACCATGGAGAACTGTGCCGGCCTGCTCGACCGCATCAGCGCCGCAGCCGACCCGAAGGCCGAGGCGCTGGCCATCGCGCGCCACTACAAGGGCCTGAAATCTCCCGTGCCGGGCTTCGGCCACCACCTGCACAAGCCGGTGGACCCGCGTGCCTACAAGCTGCTGGAGATGGGCCGCGCCGAGGCCGAACTGCAGGGCGACAAGATCCGCGCGCTGGAGACCCTGTCCCAGGCGGTGGACGAGGTGGCCGGCCGGCCCATCACCATCAACGCCACGGGCGCGGTGGCCGCGCTGCTCGGCGAGATCGGCGTGCCCACAGCGGTGATGCGCGGCTTTGCCGTGATCTCGCGCGCGGCCGGGCTGGTGGCGCACATCGTGGAAGAGCAGAACAGCCCTTCGGGCCGCTTCATCTGGGACACCATCGAGCATGCGATTCCCTTCGTCGGCGGCAAGGACGGCCAGGCATGAGCGGCGGCCAGGAAGGCACGGTGCTCGTCACCGGTGCCAGCCGGGGCATCGGCCGCGCCGTGGCCACGCGGCTGATGGCCGACGGTCTGGACGTGGTCAATTTCGACATCGCCGCGCCCGAAGCCCTTGCGCAGAAGGAGACCTTCGTGCAGGTGGACCTGGCCGACGAGGCTGCCCTGCGCGACGCGCTGGCGCGCACCGTGGCCGTGCGGCCCATCACGCGCCTGGTGAACAACGCGGGCATCGTGCGCCCGGCCGGCATCGACACGGCGACCCGCGCCGACCTGCACGCGGTGATGGAGGTGAACCTGGCCGCGGCCATGGCCTGCGTGCAGGCGCTGCTGCCGGCCATGCGCGCGGCGCGCTTCGGGCGCATCGTCAACATATCGAGCCGCGCGGCACTGGGCAAGGGCGAACGCATTGCCTATGCCGCCAGCAAGGCAGCGGTGCACGGCTTCACGCGCACCCTGGCGCTGGAGCTGGGCGCCGACGGCATCACCGCCAACGCCATCGGCCCTGGGCCGATTGCCACCGAGCTGTTCGAGCGCGTCAACCCGCCCGGCGCACCGGCCACGCAGCGCATCCTGGACACCATCCCCGTGCGCCGCATGGGCCAGCCCGAAGAGGTGGCGCACCTGGTGGCCTCGCTGCTCGATGCGCGCGCGGGCTTCACCACGGGCCAGGTGATCTACGTGTGCGGCGGCATGACCGTGGGGCTGGCACCATGAGCGTGCAGCGCTCTCCACCGGCCCTGCCGCTGGACCTGTCGGGCCGCGTGGTCTTCGTGGCCGGCGGCGGATCGGCTGGCCCGGGCTGGAGCATCGGCCGGGCCGCCTGCGTGACCTATGCGCGCCTGGGCGCCAGCGTCTGCGTGGCCGACCGCGATGCGGCGTCGGCCGCGGAGACCACGGCGCTGATCGAGGCCGAGGGCGGTACGGCCGCCACCTTCGTGGGCGACGTGGCTGTGCAGGAGGACGTGAAGCGCCTGTTCGCCGAGGCGCGCGAGCGTTTCGGCGGCGCCATCGACGTGCTGCACCACAACGTGGGCATCGGCAAGACCGGCGGGCCGCTGGAGACCAGCGCGGAAGATTTCGACCGCATCCACGGCGTGAATGTGGGCAGCCTGCTGCTGGCCTGCCAGGAGGTGCTGCCCAGCATGGTGGAGCGCGGGCGCGGCTCCATCATCACCATCTCGTCCATCGCGGGCATGCGCTACCTGGGCTACCCGCACCTGGCCTACGGGGTGACCAAGGCCGCGGTGACGCACTTCACGCGCATGGTGGCACAGCAGTACGCGGGCCAGGGCGTGCGCGCCAACACGGTGGTGCCGGGGCTGATCGACACGCCGCGCATCGCGACCACGGTAGCGAAGATGTTCTCGGACACCAGCCTGGACGAAGCACGCGCCGCGCGCGCCCGCCAGGTGCCCGTGGGCCGCATGGGCACCGCCTGGGACGTGGCCCATGCCTGCGCCTTCCTGGCCAGCGATGCATCGGCCTATGTGACCGGTACCGAGCTGGTGGTGGATGGCGGCATCACGGGCAAATTTGTGTAGAGCCGCTCAGTTCAGTTGGCCATTGTGCTGTGCGCAGCCCGCGATGCATGAAACTGGCGCGGCCGAGCCCAGTGCCCCCGTGCAAGGGCCGCCCCGCCGCACTGGGGGCGTCCCCCTCCCGACTCGCGCAGCGAG
>NZ_AKJX01000304.1 GCF_000276605.1 Acidovorax sp. CF316
CCCGCTGGGGGCGGCTGCCGCCACGGTGATGGCGCTGCAGACCGTGGTCTCGCGCAATGTGGACCCCAATGAATCGGCCGTGGTCACGGTGGGCCGCCTGCGCTCGGGCGACGCGCTCAACGTGATCCCGGGCGAGGCCGAGATCGGCGTCAGCGTGCGCTCCTTCAGCGCCGCCGTGCGCGCCCTGCTCAAGGAGCGCATCACCGCCCTGGTGCACGCTACGGCCGAAGGCTATGGCGCGAAAGCCGAGATCCGCTATATCGAAGGCTACCCCGTGCTGGAGAACGATGCCGCCGCCGTGGCCCTGGCCGGCGAAGTGGCCACCGAACTGGTGGGCAGCAGCCAGGTAGAGCGCGACTTCACGCGCATGATGGGCAGCGAAGATTTTGCCTACATGCTGCAGTCCTGCCCCGGCGCGTTGGTGCGCATAGGCAACGGGCCGTCGGAGGGCGGGCGCGGACTGCACAACCCCAGGTACGACTTCCACGACGGCAACCTGCCGGTGGGCGCCGCCTTCTGGAGCCGGCTGGCCGAACGCTTTCTGGCCTGAACCAGCAGCGCCGCGCCTCAGGCGGGGCCCTGCTCCGCCACGCGCTTCATCGCCTCGTCCATCGCCACCGTCAGCGCCAGCGCCGACTCCTTGTTCGCCGTGGCGTCGGGCGGCAGCACGATGGGCGGCCCGAAGGTGATGCGGATGCGCGGGCGGGTGAAGAAGTGGCTGGCACGGATCTCACCCGGCCCGTCGTAGTGCGCGGGCACGATCTGCCCCTTGGCGCGCAGCGCAATGGTGGCCGCTCCGCGCTTGGCCTCGGGGTTCTCGGCATTGCGCGTGCCGCCCGGGAAGATCAGCACCAGCTGGCCTTGGTTGACCAGCGAGACCACGTGGCGGATGGTGGCCGTCGACGGGCTGCCCCGGTCCACCGGAAAGCCACCGCCCGAGCCCACGAACCAGGCGCCCAGCCTGGTCTCGAACAGCTCCTTCTTGGCCATCTGGTGCAGCTTGCGCGGCAGCGCGGCATAGCCCACCCACAACGGGTCCGACCAGCCCACATGGTTGCAGACCACGATCTTGCCGCCCGGGGTATCCAAGTGCTCAGCGCCCGTCACCGTGACCCGGGCCACCCGGGACATCATGACCCGCAGGATGCGAACGAAGAGGTTGGGCTTTTGCAGCGCAGGGGATGCAGAGGCGGTGGAGGACGAAGAAGAGGAAGAGGGTGTGGCGTTGGTCATCAACAAGGGCGGCGGTCGGGAAGGCGCATGGGCGGCGGCGGTTTGCGGACCACCTGCCACCAGAATGATAAGCCCGTGTGACAGTCCACCCCGCCAGAATCCCTTAACGGCCCGTGCCAAGTGCAACGCAATGTGGCGCGGGGCGGGTGTTGGCCGCCTCGCTTTGATCGTCCGTCCGGCGGGGTTGCTGTTTTAGTGGTGTGCTTTGGTTGAGGGCGGGAGCCGGGGTGTGCGCCCGGCGGCGCACCTACCTTCTTTTGCTTCGCCAAAAGAACGT
>NZ_AKJX01000305.1 GCF_000276605.1 Acidovorax sp. CF316
AGCCGCCGCCGCGGCAGCCGGTGCCGCATTGCCGCCACCCTGGAGGCCCTGCTGCAGGTTCTGCGCCATCACCTGGCCCAGCGCCACGCCGGCCCCCAGGCCCATGGCATCGCCCGCGATGCCGCTGCCGCCACCGCTGTTCTCGGCGAACTTGGGGATGGCCTGGGCCGTCTGGTACTGCATGAACTTGGCCATGTCGTTGCCGACCATGCCCATGCCGATCTTCTGGTCGAGGATCTTCTGCAGCTCTTCGGGCAGCGAGACGTTCTGCACCGTGAGGTTCTCGATCAGGAGGCCCAGCTTGGCGAAGATCGGCGCGAGTTCCTTGGTCAGCGCATCGGCGAACATGACCTGGTTGGCCGCCAGGTCCAGGAAGGGCAGGCCGCTGCCGGCAATCGCGTTGCTGATGTTCTGCAGCACCAGGCCGCGCAGCTGGCCTTCGAGGTCGCCCACGGGATAGACATCGCGCGTGCCCGAGATCTCGGTGTGGAACAGCTTGGGGTCGGCAATGCGGAAGGCATAGTTGCCGAAGGCGCGCAGGCGCACCGCACCGAAGTCCTTGTCGCGGATGGTGATGGGCTGGGGCGTGCCCCACTTCTGGTCGATCTGCTGGCGCGTGCTGAAGAAGTAGACATCGCTCTTGAAGGGCGACTCGAAGAGCTTGTCCCAGTTCTTGAGGTAGGTCAGCACCGGCAGCGTCTGCGTGGTGAGCTTGTAGGTGCCGGGGCCGAAGACGTCAGCCACCTTGCCTTCATTGACGAACACCGCCGTCTGCGACTCGCGCACCACCAGCGTGCCGCCGTTCTGGATTTCCATGCCGCTCATGGGGAAGCGCCAGGCAAGCGTGCCGTCGCCGTCCTCGGTCCACTGGAGGACGTCGATGAACTGTTTCTTGATGAAGTCCATGAGGGCCATGTCTGCTCCCTAGTGCGTTGCCGCAGTTGAAAAGATGTCCATCATAGCAACGGGGTTGGCGCCGCCAAGGGCAAATTTTTTCCCCACTGCGTGACGGAATTAACGGGGTGGCGGGGCATTAGGCAAAGCCTGGTCATCAATAGTTTCAATGCTAAGACTAGCCGAACTCAATTGGCCACAGCTATTGAGAATGCCTACCATTTCATGACCGGTGGCACTGCCACACGAATGAAAGAAAGGAATCCACCATGGCCCGCCTCCGCCAGATCGCCCAGCAGAACAAGACCATGCTCATGAAGACCGGCAGCTACTACCTGATCCACATCAGCGTGGCTGCCATGGTGGCCTATGCCGTCACGGGCAACCTCTGGGCCTCGCTCACGCTGAGCCTGCTCGAACCCACGGTGCAGGCCGTGGCCTTCTTCTTCCATGAAAAGGCCTGGGACCGTGCAGCGCGCCGCCACGAGGCCCATGCCGCCCAGGCCCTGCCTGCAGCAGCCTGACGGCCATGCACCGGCACTTTGCCCAATGGCTGCAGCAGGCCCTTGCGGCCTATGCAAACGCGCAGTGACCTGGCCGCCGGGCCCGGTCAATGTCCCTCGAAGTCGACCAGGGTGTAGAGCGGCAGGCCGGAATCCTTGAGGCGCTGCGAGCCCCCGAGCTCGGGCAGGTCGACGATGGCCGCGCCCTCGGTCACCGTGGCGCCGAGCTTTTCAAGCAGGCGCCGGCCGGCCATCATGGTGCCGCCGGTGGCGATGAGGTCGTCGATCAGCAGCACGCGGTCACCGGGCTTCACGGCATCGGTGTGCAGCTCCACCGTGGCGCTGCCGTATTCGAGCTCGTAGGTCTCCTCCACCGTGGTGAAGGGCAGCTTGCCCTTCTTGCGGATCGGCACGAAGCCCACGTTGAGTTCATAGGCCACCACGGCCCCCAGGATGAAGCCGCGCGCATCGAGCCCGGCCACCACGTCGGGGCGCAGGGCCTTGTCCATGTAGCGGTGCACGAAGGCATCGATCAGCACGCGAAAGACCTTGGGGTCCTGCAGCAGCGGCGTGATGTCGCGGAACTGCACGCCGGGTGCCGGCCAGTCGGGCACGGTGCGGATGTGCTGGCGCAGGTACTGGTTGACACTGAGGGGTTGCATGGGGTGTGGGGTGGATGGCACAAAGGGGGCGAGTGTAAACACCAGCCCCCCGGGGTTGGCGGGCCGCAAGCCCCGAATGCTGACCCATAATGGATCATCGTTACCCCTGCGGTATGCAGGCTGCCATTCCTTGCCTGGAAAAACCAGATCGGCCATGCCCATCTCCGTCCTGTTGATCGAAGACGACCGGGAGCACGCACGGGCGTTGGTCGAGGCTTTGGTGGACCCCTGGCTGGGCTGGCGGGTCGAGGTGGCGTCCTCGCTGGCACAGGCCCAGGCATGGCTGCAAAACCACACCCCTGACATCCTGCTGGTCTGCCAGCATTTCGAGGACGGCTCGGCCTACGACGTGCTCGAGCGCATGGGGCGCATTCCGGCCTTGATCATCGTCGACGCAGGGGCCGACGCGCAGGCGGCGCACGCCATGCGCCATGGCTTTGCCGATTTCACCATCCGCGACCCCGGCTGCAACTACCTGCTGGCCCTGCCCGCGCAGATCGAGGCCGTGCTCGAGCGCAGCAGCAGCGTGCGCGCCCGGCGCGCCGCCGAGGCCATGCTGGCACGCCAGCACCGCCTGCTGCAGGCGATCTCGCGCGCGCAGGCGGTGTTCATTGCCAGCTCGGCACCGCGCGCGGCGTTCGACGCGCTGCTGCACGAGCTCATGGAGCTGACCGGCAGCCGGTTCGGGCTGGTCGGGCAGGTGCAGCGCACGGCCGAGGGCCGGCCCTTCCTGCGCATGCACTCGGTGACCGACCTGGAATGGGACGAGGCCACGCGTGCGCGCCAGGCCCGTGACGCAGAGGAGGGCCGGGTCTTCGACGACCTCGACTCCCTGCCCGGCCAGGCGATGCAGACCGAAAAGCCGGTGATCGTCCACAACGCGGCAGGTGACCCCCGCAGCGCCGGCATGCCACCTGGGCATGCGCCCGTGGTCTCCTACCTGGGCCTGCCCATCCTGGCCTCGGGTGAGCTCGTCGCCGTGGTGGGGCTGGCCAACCGGCCCGAGGGCTACACCACGGCCGACGTGCAGTTCCTGCAGCCGCTGCTGAGCACCGTGGGCCAGCTGGAGCTGGCACGCCGCGCCGAATTGGCGCGCCGCCAGGTGGAGGAGGAGCTGGCGCGCACCAGCGAGCTGCTGGCCGAAAAGACCCGGGCGCTGCAGAGCACGCTGGCCAGCGTGTCGCAAGGCATCACCAAGGTCGATGGCGAGGGCCGCATCCGCGTCTACAACCAGCGCTACCTGGAGCTGCTGAACCTGCCCGAGGAACTGCTCGCGGGCGAGCCGCGGGTGGAGGAGGTGGTGCGCTTCCAGACCGAGCGCGGGGACTTCGGTACCAGTTTTCAGCTGATCGAATCCAAGGCGCGGGACTATGTGGGTGCCGAGTACGCTGCGCATGGCGGCAAGCTGACCATGCCGGACAGCTACATCCGGCGCACGGTCAACGGCCGCTTCATCGAGGTCCGCACACGCCCGCTGGAAGACGGCGGCCGCGTGCGCACCTTCACCGACGTGACCGACTACCTGGGTGCGCTGGAGGCCCTGCGCGAGAGCGAGGCCCGCTGGCGCAGCCTCACACAGCTGTCCTCCGACTGGTACTGGGAGCAGGATGCCGAGTTCCGCTTCGTGCGCATCGAGGGCAGCCCGCAGAACAAGATGGACCTGCGCGACGACCAGCTCTTCGGGCTCACGCGCTGGGAGCTGCCCAACACCTTCGCCGACGAGGGCCAGTGGCGCGCGCACCGCGAGCAGCTTGCGCAGCGCCAGGTGTTCCGCAATTTCGAGATCCAGCGCATGTCGGCGCAGGGCGAACCGATCTGGGTGTCCATCAGCGGCGAGCCGATCTTCAATGCCGAGGGCGAGTTCACGGGCTACCGCGGGCTGGCCCGTGACATCACGGAGCGCAAGCGCGCCGAGGCCGAGATCCAGCGCCTGGCCTTCTACGACGAACTGACCAAGCTGCCCAACCGGCGCCTGCTGCTGGACCGGCTGGAGCGCGTGGCGACGGCCTGCGAGCGCGACGGCCAGCATGGCGCCCTGCTGTTCCTGGACCTGGACAACTTCAAGGGCATCAACGACACCATGGGCCATGAGTGGGGCGACCGCCTGCTGGTGCAGGTGGGCACCCGCCTGCGTGCCAGCGTGCGCGCCACCGACACCGTGGCGCGCCTGGGGGGCGACGAGTTCGTGGTGGTGCTGCAGGGCCTGAGCAGTGAGGAGACCGGGGCCGCCGTCGAATCGGAGGCCGTGGCGCAGAAGGTGCTGCAGGCCCTCAACGAGCCTTACGACATGGATGGCAGCGAACTGCACAGCACGCCCAGCATCGGCATCGCGCTGTTCCACGACCGGGAGCAGCCCGTCAACGAACTGCTCAAGCGGGCCGACCTGGCGATGTACCAGGCCAAGGCCCAGGGGCGCAATACGCTGTGCTTCTTCGACCCCGCCATGCAGGCGGCAGCCACCGCGCGCTCGGCGCTGGAGGGCGACATCCGCCAGGGCATACAGCGCAACGAGTTCTTGCTGCACTACCAGCCCGTGGTCAACGCCGCAGGCCAGGTCATGGGCGCCGAGGCCCTGGTGCGCTGGCAGCACCCGCAGCGCGGCATGGTGCCGCCGGGCCAGTTCATCCCGCTGGCCGAGCAGACCGGCCTGATCCTGCCGCTGGGCCAGCGCGTGCTGCACCTGGCCTGCGAGCAGCTGGCACGCTGGAACCGCGAGAGCGCCACCCAGGCATGGACCGTGGCCGTGAACGTGAGCGCGCAGGAGTTCCGCCATACCGAATTCGTGCCCCAGGTGCTGCAGGCGCTCTACACCACGGGTGCCGACCCCGGACGGCTCAAGCTGGAGCTGACCGAAAGCCTGCTGCTCACCGACGTGGAGGAGAGCATCGTGAAGATGCAGGTGCTGCGCAACCTGGGCGTGGGCTTCTCGCTCGATGACTTCGGCACCGGCTACTCCTCGCTGGCCTACCTCAAGCGCCTG
>NZ_AKJX01000306.1 GCF_000276605.1 Acidovorax sp. CF316
GTCCCGCCGTATCGGCAGGCACTGGCGCAGCACCGAGCGCACAGGCACCGCTGCGGGCCTGAAGGCGCGGCCCAGCCGCATCGGCGGCGGCAACAACGGCACCGCGCGGGCGCACCGATTCAAAGGCATTGGGCCCCGCATGCACGGGGGATGGTGTGGTCGATCGCATGGCTCGTACGGCTCCTCACAAGGCGTGCGGGCGCCCACGCTCCCGCAGGAGCGCACGGGTGGGCCCATCACAAAAGAAAGAAAAAACACCCGGCGCCGCACAAGGCAAAACAAGGCAGCGCCGGGCAAGGTCCACAGCACCGGCTGCATCGGCGCTGCGGAAGGAGAAAGCGAAAAATCAGCAGCCCTCGGCGTCCGGGGCTTTCGGGCCCGGCCCACTGCCGCCCCGGGACTTGCTGGGCAACATGCCCGCAAAGTCCACCGCCCCCTGCGTCAATGCATGCAGCTCGCGCATGCGGCTTCGGGGCACGGCCCTGCGCCAGTGCGTGATGGCGCTGGGCGTCAGCCCAAAGTGCTCTGCCACCGCCTTGTTGCGGCCAGGTTCGGCATCCAGCCAATCCGTGAATCTCATGGCAGCAAGTTTAGTTTTATCTAAACAAATAGTCAAGCACAAGCTAAAACACCTTGCCAAAAATTTAGCTACAGCTAAACTGCACACCCATGAGCAACGACAGCACCCGCCGCGCGGAATTCACCGCCTACTTCGAGAAGCACTTCGGCACCGACCGCCAGCGCTTCATGGACCAGTTCGGCGTGAGCAAGGGGCGCATGACGCAGTACCTGGACGAGGAAGAGGCCTTCGGCGAGCGCGCCGCCCTCAACCTCGAAAAGCGCGCCAACCTGCCCCTGGGCAGCATGTTCCCCTCGCTGCTGCGCGCCGGCAGCGAGGCCGCGCGCATCCTCGCGCCCGAGGGCGTGCCCGTGGTGGGCACCGCGCAGCTGGGCGACGACGGCTACTTCTGCGAGCTGCAGTACCCCGTGGGCCACGGCGACGGCCGCATCAACTGGCCCACGCGCGACCCCAACGCGTATGCCCTGCGCTGCAAGGGCGAGAGCATGAAGCCGCGCATCCGCCACGGCGAGTTCGTCGTCATCGAACCCAGCCACGGCTTCATGCCGGGCGACGAGGTGCTGGTGCGCGAGCGCAGCGGCAAGGTCATGGTCAAGCAGCTGGCCTATGTGCGCGATGGCATGGTGCACCTCGATTCGGTGAACGAGGCGCATCCGCGCATCAGCATTCCGGAGGATGAGGTGGAGGTGATTCAGTATGTGGCGGGGATAGCGAAGTCGGCGTTGTGGAGCAATGACTGAGCACCCGTTGTCGACCTCCTACACCTGCATCGGCTTCGACATCCGCGTCTGGCCCTGCGACGGCGCTCCTCGCGTGGGCCTGTCGGATTGGAGCCAGCACGATGCGATGCATGCCGCCGTCACCAGGCAGTTTGGACTGCAGGAGAACCTGTACCAGTTGCTGGACATCAAGGACCAAGAAACGCTGGACGCGGTCGCCCAGGCCATCCAAGCGAATTGCGCGTGCAACCTGATCGCCATACAGATCCCGGAACCCGTGGCGACGTGGCAGAACGAACGCTTCGGACACCCGCTGGGTAATCCCGCGCTGTCGCTCGAGGAATTTCAAAGCATGGGCATCGACGTAGCGGACATCAATGGTTTTTTCTCGGTGCTGTCCTTCGACCCCATCTCGAAGTTCAGGAAGTCGACCGATCTGATCGATGAACGCCATCTCGATGAGGTCCTTCACGTCGTCCAACTGGCTGGGTTTGCCGACCGAGGCCATGCGCCCTATTGCGCAGTGAAGGTTTCTGCGTTGAAAGTCTGACGACGACAACGTCTCGGTCTCGATGGTTGATGCTTGCTTTTGCCGAGGGCGGAGGCCGGGGTGTGCGCCCGGCGGCGCACCTACCTTCTTTTGCTTCGCCAAAAGAACGT
>NZ_AKJX01000307.1 GCF_000276605.1 Acidovorax sp. CF316
GGCTGGCGCGGCCCCAGCCGGTGCTGGGCGTCTGCCTGGGGGCACAGCTCATGGCACGCGCGCTGGGTGCCGGCGTGGCGCCCATGGGGCACAAGGAGATCGGCTTTGCGCCGCTGGCGCTCACGGCGGACGGCGAGCGTTCGGTGCTGGCCCCCCGGCCGATGGCACACCGGTGCTGCACTGGCATGGCGACCAGTTCGAGATACCGCCGGGTGCCCAGGGCCTGGCCGCCACGCCGCTGTGCCCGCACCAGGCCTTTGCCGTGGGCACGCATGCGCTGGGCCTGCAGTTCCACCTGGAGGCCGACCTGTCGCGCATCGAGCAGTGGCTCGTAGGCCATGCCTGCGAACTGGCCGCGGCCGGCGTGGACCTGCATGCCCTGCGCAGCGGGGCCCGGGAACATGGCGCCGCGCTGGTCCGTGCGGCCGAGGCCGTGTTCGACACCTGGCTCGACGGCATCGAAGCCGACGCCGCATGACCCCGGTGCTGCTGGGCCAGGTGGCGGTCGTGCTGCGTGGGGCCGCCGTGCCGTTCGGCGACCGGCCGGACACACGCAGCGCCATCGCCAAGCAGGCTGTCGCCGGCCCGGTGCGCGTGGAGGCTGCCGGCCTGCTGGACGACGAGCAGGGCGACACGCGCATCCATGGCGGGCCCGACAAGGCCGTGCACCAGTACCCGCTGGACCACTACGCGCTGTGGCGCAGCGAGATCGGAGCCCTGCCCGTGCTGGAGCAGCCCGGCGCCTTTGGCGAGAACATCGCCAGCACCGGCATGGCCGAGGCCGACCTGTGCTGGGGCGACCAGGTGCGCATGGGCAGTGTGCTGCTCGAAGTCGCGCAGACGCGCCAGCCGTGCTGGAAGCTCAACACCCGCTTCGGCCAGCGCGACATGGCGCTGCGCCTGCAGCGCACGGGTCGCACCGGCTGGTACTACCGCGTGCTGGAGCCCGGCACGCTGCAGGCGGGCGATGCCATCACGCTGGTGACGCGCCCGCACGCAGCCTGGCCGCTGGCGCGTGTGATCGAGGTGCTCTACCACCGCACGCTCGATGCGGACCTGCTGCGCGAACTGGCGGCGCTGCCGCAACTGCCTTCCTCGTGGCAGAAGCTGGTGGCGCGGCGGCTGGAGCAGGGCGAGGTCGAGGACTGGAGCCGGCGCACGCAAGGGGTGTGAAGGCCGGGGCTTGGCAGCGCGGCAAAGCCCGTGTTAGCATTTGCCCCCTATGCAACGCAGCATGTCCCTACCCACCCTATCGCTAGGCCTAGTGCCTGGCCGGGGTCTGCCTGCGTTCGCCATCGTTGCCATTCCGCGCAACACCTGATTTCCCCCTGACCCCGGCCCGCGAACCAGCCTTTGCACATGTGCAAAGGGCTGCAGGGGACGTCATCCGTATTCATTTCGTTTGACCTGCATGCAGGTGGCGCCCACACCGTGGCGCACCGCACGCGACCGTTCGTGGAGCCTCTCATGATTGCCAAGCCCGCCACCAAGTACCAGCCGATCGCCCCCGTTGCGCTCACCGACCGCACCTGGCCCTCGCGTTCCATCACCCAGGCACCGATCTGGTTGTCCACCGACCTGCGCGACGGCAACCAGGCCCTGTTCGAGCCGATGAACGGCGAGCGCAAGATGCGCCTGTTCCAGGAGCTTGTGCGCATCGGCTTCAAGGAGATCGAGGTCGGCTTTCCGGCCGCCTCGCAGACCGATTTCGACTTCGTGCGCCGCCTGATCGACGAAGACCTGGTGCCCGCGGACGTGACCCTCATGGTCATGACGCAGTCGCGCGCCGACCTGATCGAGCGCACCGTGGAAGCCGTGCGCGGCGCCCCGCGCGCCATCGTGCACCTGTACAACGCCACGGCGCCGGCCTGGCGGCGCATCGTCTTCGGCATGAACGTGACGCAGGTCATGGAGTTCATCGACCAGCATGTGTCGCACTTGAAGCGCCTGACCGATGCCGAGCCCGGGACGCAGTGGACGCTGCAGTACTCGCCCGAGACCTTCAGCGCGACCGAACTCGAAGTCTCGCTGCGCGCCTGCCAGACCGCGATCCAGGCCTGGGGTGTGGGTCCGGACCGGCGCATCATCATCAACCTGCCGACCACGGTGGAGAACGCCACGCCCAACGTGTTCGCCGACCAGATCGAGTGGATGCACCGGCGCCTGGCGCCGCGCGAGCACGTGGTGCTCTCGGTGCACCCGCACAACGACCGCGGCACCGGCGTGGCCGCGGCCGAGCTGGCGATGATGGCCGGTGCCGACCGCGTCGAAGGCTGCCTCTTCGGCAACGGCGAGCGCTGCGGCAACGTGGACATCGTGACCCTGGCGCTCAACATGTACACCCAGGGTGTGCACCCGGGGCTGGACTTCTCGGACATCACCGCCGTGGCGCGCGTGGCCGAGGAATGCACGGCCCTGCCCGTGCACCCGCGCCACCCCTATGCGGGCGACCTGGTGTTCACCGCGTTCTCGGGCTCGCACCAGGACGCGATCAAGAAGGGCTTTGCCGCGCAGGACCCGAACAGCCTGTGGGAAGTGCCCTATTTGCCCATCGACCCGGCGGACCTCGGCCGCACCTACGACAGCGTGATCCGCGTGAACAGCCAGTCGGGCAAGGGCGGCATCGCCTTCTTGCTCGAACGCGAGCACGGCGTGGTGATGCCACGGCGCATGCAGGTCGAGTTCAGCGCCGTGGTGCAGCGCCAGACCGACGCCAGCGAGGGCGAGATGACCGGCAATGCGCTGTGGAAGCTGTTCCAGTCCACTTACCTGGCCAGCGGCCCCGAGGCGGCCATCGTCTGCCACGGCCACAAGCTGGCCGATGATGGCCAGGGCATCGAGCTCGACGTGAGCATCGATGGCGTGCGCCAGACCCTGCAAGGTGAGGGCAACGGCCCGATTGCCGCCACGGTGGATGCCCTGGGTCTGCCGCTGCGCGTGGACCACTACGAGGAGCGCGCCACGGGCACGGGGGCCAACGCCCAGGCCCTGGCCATCGTGGAAGCCGCGCTCGAAGGCGTGGCCGGCTCCACCTTCGGTGCGGGCACCAGCCACAACATCGTGACCGCCTCGGTGCAGGCCATCGTGAGCGTGGCCAACCGCCTGGCCCAGCGCCGCGAGGCGACGCGCACGGCCGCAGCAACGGCATAGGACAGAAAAGCAGCACACGGGCCAGGGTGGCGCCGCCTTCACAAAAGGCAGGCGCCACGGCGGGGCATTCACCCCCGCCGGCAGGGTACGGTACGCTTGCGATCCATGCGTGTTCTTTCCTGCCTGGCCCTGGTGTCCGCAGCGCTGCTGATTGCAGGCTGCGGCAGCTCCCGGCCCACCCCGTCGTCGTCGTCCTCCTCCTTCCCGTCCGCCCCGGTCCGCACCACCCCGCCGCTGAGCCCGGACCAGGCGCATGGCATCGCCATCCATGCGCTGGGCCTGGTGGGCACGCCCTACCGCTACGGCGGCAATACGCCGGATTCGGGCTTCGACTGCAGCGGGCTGATCGGCTATGTCTACCGCAACCAGGTCGGCACGCCGCCGCCGCGCACCGTGGCCGCGCTCAACAGCTGGGGCTACCCGCTCGAAGGCGGCGAGCTGCGCGCTGGCGACCTGGTGGTGTTCGGCACCGGGCGCCAGCCCAACCATGCGGGCATCTACGTGGGGGAGGGGCGCTTCGTGCATGCGCCGTCGACGGGCGGCACGGTGCGCCTGGACTATCTCAGTGCCAAGCACTGGGCCGGCCAGAAGCCCGCTTTCCGTCGGCCGTAGACAACACCCCCTGAGTCGCTTCGCGCCTTCACCCCTCTCTCGACCCGCTGCGCGAGTCGGGAGGGGGACGC
>NZ_AKJX01000308.1 GCF_000276605.1 Acidovorax sp. CF316
CCGCCAGACAGTGGCTAGGAGCCTGTCGGACTTGGAAATCGTCGGCTGCAAATCGGCCGCAGCGGTCCATTTTTCACCGTTTTTTTGCTCCATAGCCTGGCTATGGGGCTGCAAATCCGGCAAAAACTGCCCTCGCTGAGGCCGATTTTCGCTTTCGACGCTCCAAGTCCGACAGACTCCTAGAAATCGCATGGCGGCATTGTGCATGCTGCGCGCCACCGCGCATGCGGGGCTTCAGTCGGCCAGCACGAGCTCCACGCCCGTGGCCTGCAAGGCCTTCTGGACCTGGGCGGGCGCCGCAGCCGGCACCACCAGGGCGCTCAGCTCCTTGAGTTGCGCGATGCCGAAGGGCGAGGCCGCGCCGAGCTTGTCGGTGGATGCCAGCACCACGGTTTCGGCCGCGCGCTGGTGCAGGGCGCGCTTGACGGCGGCCTCCTCGAAATCGCCGGTGGTGAGCCCGGCCTGGGCGTGCACGCCGGTCACGCCCATCAGGAACAGGTCGGCACGCAGCCGCCCGGCGGCCTCCACCACGCTGGCGCCCACGTTCACCATCGAGTGCCGGTACAGGCGCCCGCCCAGACTCAGCACCTCGATGTGCACATGCCCGGCGAGCGCCGTGGCCACGGCAGGGCTGTGGGTCACCACCGTGGCGTGCAGGTCGAGCGGCAGGTGCTGCACCACCTGCAGCGAGGTGGTGCCGCCATCGAGGATGACCACCTGGCCGGGCCGCACCAGCGCGGCCCCGGCGCGGCCCAGCAGGCGCTTTTCGCCGGGCGCTAGCTCCTGGCGCACCTGCAGGTCGCCCACGGCGGCCGAGGCGGGCAGGGCGCCGCCGTGCACCCGCTGCAGCTTGCCTTCGCCTGCGAGCTCGCGCAGGTCGCGCCGCACCGTGTCTTCGGACACGCCCCACTCATCGCTGAGCGCCTTGGCCACGACCTGGCCCTGCTGTGCGAGGCGCTGGAGGATGAGCTGTTTGCGTTGGGTGGTGAGCATGGGCGGGTTGGTTGCATGAAATTCAATGAAAATGCATGATACTGCACGATTGAACTGTGGAGAACCCCATGCCCGACACCACGGCGGCCGACCGCCCTCTGCTGGTACTCATTGCCGGCCCCTACCTTTCCGGCACCGATGGCGACCCCGAGCGTATTGCCGCCAACCGGGCGCGGCTGGAAGCGGCCGCTTTGCCCATCTTCCAGCGCGGCCACCTGCCCATGCTGGGCGAATGGCTGGCCCTGCCCATCATCCATGCGGCCGGCGGGCACACGCACGGGGACGCGGTGTTCCATGCCTACCAGTACCCCGTGGCTGCCCGCCTGCTGGCGCGCTGCGATGCGGTGCTGCGCCTGCCCGGCGCCTCGCGCGGTGCCGACATGGATGTGGTCCGCGCGCAGGCCCTGGGCCTGCCGGTCTACCACCACATCGAGGAGCTGCCCGTGCGCGAGGCCGCTGAAGAAGAGGCCGTGGCGCCATGAAGCGCCCCGAAGCGGCGCCCTTGCCGGGCGATGCCGCCGATGTCCGGCTGCTGGGCGCCGACCTGCTGTCCGACAGCTGGTACACCCTGCGCCAGATCCACTTCGAGCTGCGCCGCCGCGACGGCCAGTGGCAGCGGCTGAGCCGCGAAGCCTATGACCGGGGCAATGGGGCGGTGCTGCTGCTGTGGGACCCGCTGCGCCGCACCGTGGTGCTGACCCGGCAGTTCCGCCTGCCGGCCTTTCTGAATGGCTCCCCCGATGGCCAGTTGATCGAGGCCTGCGCCGGCCTGCTCGATGGCGATGGGCCCGAGGCCTGCGTACGCCGCGAGGCCGAGGAGGAGACCGGCTACCGCATCCGCGCGCCGCGCAAGCTGTTCGAGGCCTACATGAGCCCGGGTTCGGTGACCGAGAAGCTGCACTTCTTCATCGCCGAGTACGCCCCCGGCGACCGCGTGCGCGCGGGCGGCGGCGTGGTGGAGGAGGGCGAGGACATCGAGGTCATCGAGATGCCCCTGGCCGAGGCGCTGGCGGCCATCGCCTCGGGCCGCATCCAGGACGGCAAGACCATCATGCTGCTGCAGCATGCGGCGCTGGCTAGCGTGAACACCCCCTGAGTCGCTTCGCGCCTCCGTGCGTCCGCCAGAGGCGGTCGCTCTTCAGGCACGTCCAAGCCTGCGCAGGCAGGCTTGGAGCCGCGGCCCTCAGCCCC
>NZ_AKJX01000309.1 GCF_000276605.1 Acidovorax sp. CF316
TGGCGGCTGCTGCCGCCGCCGCATCGACCTACTATGTGCGCGCCGGCCTGTTCGGCGACGATGCTGCCTCACTCGCCGCACTGGACAAGCTCCGCACCTCGGCGCTGCCCATTGCCGAGCAGCCTGTGGACACCAACCAGGGCCCGCGCACCAGCGTGCGGGTAGGCCCGTACCACAACGAAGCCTCGGCCGAAGCGGCAGCCGCCATGGTTCGCCAGCTGGCACCCGGCGCCACGGTGACGCGCCAGACGCTCTGAGAAACCCATGCGCCACCCTCTGCCCTACGCCTTTGCCCGCACCTCCCAGCTGCTGCTGGAAGATGACGGGCAGCAAATCGTGCTGTGGCACGGCCCCGCCCCTGACGTGACCGCGCTGTCGGAAGTGATGCGCAAGCACAAGGTCCGCCACCTGCAATCGCTGGAGGCACCAGCCCTGGCCCAGCGCATCAGCGCCGCCTATGCCCAGGGCGAGTCGAGCGCCGCCACCGTGGTGAGCGAGGTCGAGTCCGACGCCGACCTGTCGCGCATGATGCAGGACCTGCCGGCCGTGGAAGACCTGCTGGAGACAGCCGACGACGCGCCCATCATCCGCATGCTCAACGCCCTGCTCACGCAGGCCGCACGCGACGGTGCGAGCGACATCCACATCGAACCCTACGAGCGGCATTCGAGCGTGCGCTTTCGGGTGGACGGCTCGCTGCGCGAGGTGGTCCAGCCCAACCGTGCCCTGCACGCGGCCCTGATCTCGCGCCTGAAGATCATGGCCGACCTGGACATTTCCGAGAAGCGCCTGCCGCAGGACGGGCGCATCAGCCTGCGCCTGGGCACGCGCGCCATCGACGTGCGCGTCTCCACCCTGCCCAGCGCCCATGGCGAGCGCGCGGTGCTGCGCCTCCTGGACAAGAGCGAGAGCAAGCTCAGCCTGGAAGCCGTGGGCATGCAGGGCGAGACCCTGCGGCGCTTCGAAGGCCTGATCGGGCAGCCGCACGGCATCATCCTCGTGACCGGCCCCACGGGCTCGGGCAAGACGACCACGCTGTACGCCGCGCTGGGCCGTCTCGACGCCACGCGCAACAACATCATGACGGTGGAAGACCCCATCGAATACGAGCTGCCGGGCGTGGGCCAGACCCAGGTCAACAGCAAGATCGAGCTGACCTTCGCCAAGGCCCTGCGCGCCATCCTGCGCCAGGACCCGGACATCATCATGATAGGTGAAATCCGCGACTTCGAGACCGCGCAGATCGCGATCCAGGCCTCGCTCACGGGCCACCTGGTACTGGCCACGCTGCACACCAACGATGCCGCCAGCGCCGTCACGCGCCTGACCGACATGGGCGTGGAGCCGTTCCTGCTGTCCTCCTCGCTGCTCGGCGTGCTGGCGCAGCGCCTGGTGCGCAAGTACTGCAGCCATTGCCATGGCGCCAGCTGCGAGCACTGCAGCCAGACCGGCTACACGGGCCGTACCGGCCTGTTCGAGCTGTTGGTGACCAACGATGCCATCCGCGCCCAGATCCACAACCAGGCCGCCGAGGCCGACATCCGCAGCGCAGCCCTGGCGGGCGGCATGGCCCTGATGCGCGAGGACGGCGAGCGCCTGATCGCAGCCGGCGTCACCAGCCGTGAGGAAGTCGTGCGGGTGACCCGCGACTGACGCAACCCCGGCGACGGATGCATGCAAAAAGGGCCGCTGATGCGGCCCTTTTGCTTAGAACCTGTTCAAGATCTTTTTGAAGCCGCGCAAGTCCCTTTTCGGGATGGGATGCAAGGCGCGGTGCGC
>NZ_AKJX01000310.1 GCF_000276605.1 Acidovorax sp. CF316
TAATCCCGCCCTTTAAAGTCGTAAACATTGGCCTAGCATCCACGCGGCCTTGCCGACTAGTCATCCACGTGGTCGCTTCGCGATAGTCGTAAACCCAACAACAATTGGAATAGGCCCATTCGAAAGAGCTATCAGGAAGCGCTGGAGTCCGCGCTAAGCCTCTTCACCGGCGTCTAAGTCTTGTGGAGTCCATCACCAGAAGCTGCTGCTCAGGCGAGCGGGGCGCGTGACGATTGCGTTGCACATAAGTCACGCCGTTTGCAGATCAAATTTCGTGGCTTTGATCCCTCAGCCAACACCCACTCCTCTGAGTTCCGAGAGCACAAAAAAATGGCGCGCCCAAAGGCCCAGCGCAGAGCTACCAGCGAGCCAGCTCATTTCATTGTTTTGTGGGCACCTATTGCCACAAAACAATGCACCGCAAAACCGGCTCACCCGCCGCAAACCCACTGTTGACAAGGGTTTCGCGCTCCCGGATGATGTGATCCATGTCCCGCCGCACCGCCTCCATGCGAGTTATATCGATAGTCGTAAACACGACCGTCGTGCGGTTTGGTGCCCGGCTGAAAACCTAGTTTTCCTCCTCCTCCACCAGCCCGCTGTGCCACCACCGCGGAGCCTGGTTCCCTCACCTTCAGGCCACCCCCACCGGGCTCCGCAACCAGGAGTCCGCCATGCCCGAAGAGCCGCCGCCCGAAGCCCAGTCCGGCCCGAACATCGACCGCGATTTTGCGCTGCGCAACTGCAGCTGGTGCTCTAACGGGCAGGTCGAGCATGTCCAACTTTTGCTTCCTCT
>NZ_AKJX01000311.1 GCF_000276605.1 Acidovorax sp. CF316
CGGGGGCGGCTGCCGATCATCCAGCGGGCAGGTGCTGCCCGCGCGCGAACCAGTCCTTGAGAAAGGCCACGCACAGCGAGACCTTGCGCGGCACCAGCCGCCGCTCGGGGTAGATGGCGTAGAGCACCAGCGGCGGGCGCTCGACAGTGGGGAACAGCTCCACCAGGGTGCCCGCGGCGATCTCTTCGCGCGCCACGAAGTCGGGCAGCACGGCAATGCCCAGGTCGGCCATCACCAGGCGCTTGAGGAAGAGCGTGCTGTTGGCGCGCATGCGCGGGGCCACGCTGACATGCGTGTCGCCCGCCCAGCGCAGCGGCCAGCGCGCGCCGGCCGTGGCGTAGGCATACGCAAAGCAGGCATGGCCCGCCAGGCCGTCGGGCGACCCGGGGTGGCCCTGGCGTGCCAGGTAGGCCGGCGTGGCGCACACGTGCAGGTCGAACGCCGCGATGCGCTGGGCCGTGTAGCTCGAATCCTTGGGGTCGGTGGTGGCGCGCAGGCCCAGATCGAAGCCCTCGGCCAGCAGGTCCACGTGGCGGTCGCCGAGTTCCAGGTCGAGCTCGACCTGCGGGTGCGCAGCCGCAAAATCCGTGAGCGCCGCACCCAGGTCGGCCAGGCCCAGGGCCATGGGCGCGTTCAGCCGCAGCCGGCCTGCAGCTGCGCCTGCCGCACCCGCGGCCTCGGTGTCGGCCTCTTCCACGGCCAGCAGCACTGAGCGGGCCCGCTCCACATAGGCGGCGCCCACCTCGGTCATCGACACGCGGCGCGTGGTGCGGTGCACGAGGCGCGCGCCCAGGGTCGCCTCCAGCTCGGCAATGGCCTTGCTGGCGGCGGATGCGGACATGTCGAGCTCTGCCGCGGCGGCGGAGAAGCTTTCGAGCTCTGCCAGGCGGATCAGCAGGCGGAAGGTGGCGAGTCGTTCCATGGCCTGGACTGTAGCCGGGCTGCCGGGCTGGGCGGGTGCAGAGGGTTTCAAGGGGTTGG
Organism: Acidovorax sp. CF316; assembly: GCF_000276605.1. GTDB lineage: Bacteria > Pseudomonadota > Gammaproteobacteria > Burkholderiales > Burkholderiaceae_C > Acidovorax. Next base: position 982 of record NZ_AKJX01000311.1, read on the forward strand.
CACGGCCAACTGCCGCTTTGAGGGCGTGCTTTGGTTGAAGGCGGAGGCCGGGGTGTGCGCCCGGCGGCGCACCTACCTTCTTTTGCTTCGCCAAAAGAACGTAGGCCAAGAAAAGGCGACC
>NZ_AKJX01000312.1 GCF_000276605.1 Acidovorax sp. CF316
CCCCCCCCCCCCCCGCCGGTGCGGCGGTGGCAACCCCCTCTTCCTCCACGGTCGCCTGGCCTGACGCCGCACGCCACAGCGCCTTCGACGCCTGGCTGGCGCCCCTGGTGGGCGGCCACCAGCTGAAGCCCGAAACACTGCGCCCGGCATCGGCCGATGCGAGCTTTCGGCGCTACCTGCGCATCGACACCACGCTGGGCACGAGCTGCATCGTGATGGATGCCCCGCCCGACAAGGAGAACTGCCGCCCCTTCGTGCAGGTGCAGCGCCTGCTGGCCGATGCCCGCCTGAACGTGCCGCAGATCCTGGCCTGGGACGAGGCCGGCGGTTTCATGCTGCTGTCCGACCTGGGGCACCAGACGCTGATTGAGCTGCTCGACCCCGAGAAGCCCCGTGACGCCTATGCCTGGTACCAGCAGGCCACGGACGTGCTGCTGCAGTGGCAACTGGCCTCGAAGCCCGGCGTGCTGCCCGTCTACGACGAAGCGCTGCTGCGCCGCGAACTGGCGCTGTTCCCCGACTGGTACCTGGCGAAGCACCGCGGTGTGACGCTCGATGCCGGGCAGCAGGCCACGCTCTCGGGCGCGTTCGACGCCATCGTGGCGCACAACCTCGCGGCCCCGCAGGTCTACGTGCACCGCGACTTCATGGCGCGCAACCTCATGGTGCCGGTGCAGGAGGGCGCGCCGCTCGGAGTGCTCGACTTCCAGGACGCGGTCTACGGCCCCATCACCTACGACATCGCCAGCCTGATGCGCGACGCCTTCATCAGCTGGGAAGAGGAATTTGTCATCGACATTACCGTGCGTTACTGGGAGAAGGCCCGCAAGGCCGGCCTGCTGGGCGCCAACAGTGCCAGCGGCTGGGGCGACGACTTCGGCGAGTTCTACCGCAGCGTGGAATGGATGGGCCTGCAGCGGCACTTCAAGGTGGCCGGCATCTTCGCGCGCCTGACCCTGCGCGACGGCAAGCCCAGGTACCTGGCCGATGCGCCGCGCTTCCTCCACTACATCCGCGCCACGACCAACCGCTACCGCCAGCTGGGCCCGCTGCTGAAGATGCTGGATGGCATCGAGGGCACCGAGGCGCCGATGGGCTATGCCTTTGGTCGCGTTTGAATGAAGCACCCCCTGAGTCGCTTCGCGCCTTCACCCCTCTCTCATATTGCTTCGCAATCTGGGAGGGGGACGCCCCCAGCGCGGCGGGGCG
>NZ_AKJX01000313.1 GCF_000276605.1 Acidovorax sp. CF316
GCGCATCCAGCAGATCGAACCCGGAGAAGGCCATACCCTGTTCGTTGACGCCGACGGCGCCGTGCACGCCTGCGGCGCCAATGCTGCCGGCCAGCTCGGCGACGGCACCCTGGTCAACCCTTCCACCGACGTGCCCAAGATCGCGCACATCGCGGGCCTGCCGCCCGTGGTTGCCGCGGCGGCGGGCTCGGCGATCTCGGGCGTGATCGGCGCCGACGGCAGCGTCTGGATCTGGGGCAAGGGCACCAACCTGGGTGGCACCGACAAGACCACGGCGCCCGTGCGCGTGATGGGCGGTAACGGAGCGGCCTTCGATGCCGGGCGGGTGGGCGATGCCAGCGGCACCTTCGCGGGAAGCCAGACCGGCCCTCTGAGCAACGTGACGCTGGACGTCGGGGCCACGGTCTCCACCCTGCACCGGGGCAAGACCGGGCGCGTGTACGTGGCGGCCTTTGCGGGCTCGACCGTGCTGTTCCTGGGCCCCAACGGCTGGGCGCAGTACACGGGCGGGGCGTTCCCGGCGTACCTGTCGGGTGCGCTGCCGCGCACGGTGCCGGTGCGCATTGCCTCGGGCCTGAACTTCAGCGGGCTGGAAGGCGTGCAGCTGGTGGTGGGGTA
>NZ_AKJX01000314.1 GCF_000276605.1 Acidovorax sp. CF316
GGCGGCCGGCAGCAGCAGCCACACGGGCTTGCCCTGCTTGAGCCACAGGTAGGGCAGGTAGCAGCCCACGATCTCGGCCAGCGCGGTGGCGATGAACAGCAGCAGGGTCTTCATGCAGGGGGCAGGGTCGGCAGGGCCATCTTGGTCATGATGCTTCGATGGTGGGCGAAGCATCCGGGGCGGTCAAGCGCCTATCGTGAAGCCTGTTTCCACCACAGGATTTGCCACCACCATGATCACCTGTTTCATCCGCTACGAGATCGACCCCTTCCAGCGCGACACGTTCGCCGAGTACGCGCGGCGCTGGGGCCAGATCATCCCCCGCTGCGGCGGCCACCTGCTGGGCTACTTTTTGCCGCACGAGGGCAGCAACTACGAGGCCTGGGGCCTGATCGCCTTCGACTCGCTGGCCGCCTACGAGGCCTACCGCGCGCGCCTGCGCAGCGATGCCGAGGGCCGCGCCAACTTCGCCTTCGCGCAGGAAAAGCGCTTCATCCTGCGCGAGGAGCGCACGTTCACGCAGGGCGTGCAGGGCACGCTGGGCCTGCCGGCCCATGCGCAGGAGCCCACGCCATGATGGCCGTGATCTTCGAGGTGACGCCCGCGCCCGGCCAGCGCGGCGCCTACCTGGATGCGGCGGCTGCGCTCAAGCCGCTGCTCGCACAGATCGACGGCTTTGTCTCCATCGAGCGCTTCGAAAGCCTGGCCACGCCGGGCAAGCTGCTGTCCCTGTCCTTCTGGCGCGACGAGGAGGCCGTGGCGCGCTGGCGCCGGCAGGAGGCGCACCGCAGCACCCAGGCCGCAGGGCGCGAGCATGTGTTTGCCGACTACCGGCTGCGCGTGGCGGCCGTGGTGCGCGACTATGGGATGAACGACCGGGCGCAGGCGCCTGATGACTCACGTGCCGTCCACGGGTGATGCGCCCTCGCTACAGAAGTCCAGCAAGAATCTATTGCGTTTGAAACTGGCGCGGCCAGGGCCAGTGCCCCCGTGCAAGGGCCGCCCCGCCGCACTGGGGGCGTCCCCCTCCCAGATTGCG
>NZ_AKJX01000315.1 GCF_000276605.1 Acidovorax sp. CF316
GCTGCTGCCGCGCCTGCCGCGCTTCCAGGCGCGCCACCCGGGCCTCGATATCGAGATGCGGCAGTTTCGGCATGACGAGGATTTCAGCCGCGACGACGTGGATGTGTGGATCGACGTGAAGCGCCCACGCCGGCGCTGGCCCGCGCGCCTGCAGGCCAGCTACCTCATGGGGCGAGACATCATTCCCGTGTGTGCCCCGCAGGTCGCGCCGCGCCTCCAGCGCCCGGCCGACCTGGCGCGCGAGGTGCTGCTGCACCACACCAACTTCCCCGACAACTGGGCGCGCTGGGCCAATGCCGCCGGCCTGCCGCGCGAGCTCAAACTGGGCCCCGGCTATGACCTGAGCATGAACCTGATCTTCGCGGCCAAGGAGGGGGTGGGCATCGCCATCACCCAGCCCTGCCTGATCGAGCGCGAGCTGCACAGCGGTGAGCTGGTGATCCCCTTCGACCTGCCGGTCTCGACCGCGCGCGGCTATTTCCTGTGCACCGACAAGGACCGCCCGGCCACGCCGGGGCAACTGGCCTTCATGGAATGGGTGCAGGAGGAGGCCCGGCAGATGGCCGACCCGGTGTGAAGTGAAGCACCCCCTGAGTCGCTTCGTGCCTCGGTGCCACCGCCAGAGGCGGCGGCTCTTCGGGCACGTCCAAGCCTGCGCAGGCAGGCTTGGAGCCGCGGCCCTCAGCCCCTCTCTC